>JBAWZF010000047.1 GCA_037143175.1 bacterium | reverse complement strand
CTTTTCATCAGATTTAATTCAGGAACGGCACACGGTCATAATTCGGTTGGCAACAATTCATTCGGATCCTATCTACTGGCGCATAATGAGGATGCCCCCAAGACCGCATTACAGATGGGACATTCCCACGTGGATGTGTTGTTCAACCATTACAGGAACCTGGTAAAGAAATCGGAAGCTGGGAAGTATTGGGAGATTGTTCCGCAAGATAAACCAGGGATCATTCAGTTTCCGATTGCGAAAGCGGGTTGATTGACGAAGGCCTGATTGCCGGAACGGGGAACGATTACGGCAAGAATGAGTTTGTGGATCCGGCATTGGTTAATGGGTTTGTTGGTATTGAATTCGTATCCTCTTCGGCATCTGGAAAGTTCGTTAACGTGAAATAATCAAACCCATAGCCATAGCTGCACCAAATTATTTCCGATTGTTCATTTGTATGAATCACTTCTAAGTGTCCAAGAGACGGACTAACAGCCTTGCCGTCCACAGCGTTCGTTATTTGGGATTCAGCAGACTGTGACTGAACGGAAATTTCTTTATCAGTTACTGACGATACAGTGCTTTCTGTCTTTGCATCGTGATGTTCGCAACCGAACAGAGCGGTTAGCACCGTTAAGAAAATTAGACTTTTCAACATCTTCATATCGGACCTCCTTGAACACGCACCTTCGACTAAATGGAACCAATCCTGCATCGTATCATTTTTGTTTTTTTAAATAGCTATCCGTGGGCCCGGAACAAACGGGCCTTATCATGATCCTCAATACTCAGGCGCCCATAGTCAACATCGATCATAATATTTCGGTATTTACAGTGAGTGCTGTCCACTGGGCGCGACAGAATCGACTCGCAGCAGCGGAGGCATTCGCAGAATAAATCTGATTCTTTTAGCCTTTCTTCGTAGACCCGGTACGCTCAGCGATTATAAATTCCGTCCAGTACAGGCCGCCACCAGGATGATCCTCACCCTCGACCACGACATAGCGTTCCTTCTCGATTCTCAAAATCTGATAGTTACGATCAGGAACAAGGAAATCACCTTCCTGAAGGCCACGACCCCGAATGCTGGGTTTATAGCATACCCAGTCGCCAACCTTGAATGGACACTCGTTTATCATATGTTGCTCCTAAGGGATTCGCACCGGACCCGATACCGTCCCCGGTTGCGTACCCATGTAAAACTGAACTTCCGGAAGCCCACCAGGTTGTCCGAAAGCGGGTTGTGTCACTGGGTTAACTCGGATCGGAGTTCCAGGATTTGGAGTCACGCTGTAAACAGCATTGGGCGGTAAATCACGGGGCAAGGCGAGACCGCTTTGTGCTTCACCGCCGGAGAGACCCTGCACTGGTGTAGCGTAGCTACTACCTACCCGTAAGCCGTTTCCAAAACCCGCAGATTGTTCGGCGTAGCCATAATGGGAGAACGATTCTCCCGACTGTGTATAGCGATACGGACTTATTGCTGTCGTCTGGGATGCCGCTGCACTTGATGATCCCAAGGCCGCGTTTGCAAACGGCAAAGGAGCCATGCCGGCCGCCAGCACGCTCGCTGCGACAGAGACGTCCATGAGCATCCCAGGCGCCGTCCGCCAGCTTGGATTGCCGGCGAATGTACCGGAGCCTTCGCCCAGATGTCCGATGGTCTGTGGCGTGGAGACAATGCCTTGTGCGATCTGCACAACCGTGTTGAGCGCCCCGGCAACTGGCCACGGATAGGTTTCGATCATGGTGTTCTGAATGGAGGCGGACGCTGCAGCGGCTGAGGAGCCGAGTTGATCAAACCACAGTCCCCCGCAAAGCCCGAAGGGATCGATGTAACCAAGCGGATTGCCCAGACAGTAGGCGTACAGATTCGCCCCACCAGCAAGACCGAGCGGGTCCTGAGAGAGAAAACGCTTCAGCGTCGTATCATAGGCACGGTAACGGGTTAGATAGAGGGAACTGCCGCCGGCGTGAAAGACACCGTGACCGCCGAGCCAGGCGAAGGGTGTGACGTTCGTCCCGGTGGTGCCCCACGGTTCGCCGTATGGTCCGTAATTCGCTGTGAAGAGCACCGTACCGTTCGTACTGGTGAGCGCCACGACGCTGCCCTGATCATCGCAGTGGGCATATCGTGTGGTTCCATCTGCGTCAATTGCGACCAGCAAGCGCCCCGCACCCCAGACGTAATAGCGAACGGGCGTGCCGTTGGTGGTGGTTTCCATCAAGGGGCGCTTGAGCGGGTCGGCATGGTCCACCACCCACAACCGGGTAACGCCGTTGACGGTGGTCTTGACGCGGTTTCCGAGTGCATCATAAATTGCCACCAGCGACAAGTTGCTGGCGCTGGCGGCAGTCATGCGCCCTGCCAAATCGTACGCATAGACATCGTTCGTTCCGCCGCTACGCACAACGTTGGTCACGGCACCGCATAGGTCGGACCGGTACTCTTCGGTGACCGTGTTCGTGCCGATCGTTACTTGCGCGGATGTCAGGCGGTCCGCCGTATTGAACGTGTTCGCGGCACGGCGGTCGGCGGCGGGTACCGGCAACGGTCCGGATGTGATATCTTCGCGGGTCTTGAGGCCCATGGTGTCACGGGTTATGGACCGTCCCGGCAATCCTGCAGCGCCCGAGTAGGACCAGTTCGAAACGGCGTGCGATGCATCGTATTGCCACGCACCAGAGACGCCGTTGGAGTAGACAAGTGACGTCATGCGCCCCGCCGCATCGCGGGTGATGCGGTAGGAGCGTTGCGCCCAATCCACTACGTTCGTCACGCGGCCGTCCGCATCGAAATCGTAGCGGACCGTCTTGCCGTCCGGGTAAACCAAGTTGGTCGCCAGGCCACCAAGGTCGCAACGGTATCTGTTTGTGAAGGCCACGCCTGACACGCGGCTGACTGAGGCGGTGAGGCGATTCATAAGGTCATAGGCGAACGTGTTTGTCGTGGTCGCGTTTCTGGCGGTAAGAAGGTTTCCGGCGGCATCAAAGGCGAACGCTTCAGTGCTGCCATCGGTATAGACCGTGTTCGTACAGCGGTTAAGGATATCGAATTGGTTGCGGATGGGGCGGGACGCCCCATCTATTTTGTTGGTGAGGTTGCCATAAAGGTCGAAGGAGTTGCGGAAGACCTGTTCCCCCGCCGCGTTCGTGGCGGCGACAACGCGTCCCTGGCCGTCATGGGCGAGCCGGTACACATGACCCTCGGAGTTGGTGAAGGCGGTCATTCTGCCCAAGGCGTCCAAGCCAAAGGATTCGGCACGGACGCTAGGATATGCGATCCCGGTGCGGCGCTCCATGATGTCGAGGCTGTACGCTGTGGTACGGTGCTTGGGGTCAACCGTTGCGGTGAGCGTATCCAGCGCATCAAATGCGTTGGTCCAAGTGCGTGACAGCGGATCCTTAATCCAGACGGGGCGGTTGAACGTGTCAAAACCGGTGTCGGTACGTCCGGAGACGGCATCGAGGCGGGCGGTCGCGCAGCCGGCAATGTCGAACCATGTCTGTTCCTGCCAGTTGGGCGTGGAGCGTCGCGTGACGCGACCCATGGCGTCAAGATCGAGAGCCACACGGTTACCGCGAGCGTCCTTTGACGCCACTAAACGGTCGGCAATATCGTACTCGTTCGTTGTCTGGCCCCCATCGGCGAACCGGACACCTGCCAGATTGCCGCTCGCGGACCAAAGGAACGTGTTGGTGTGCAGCAACGGATCGATGATGGAAGACAGTCGGCCTACGGAATTGTACGCACGAGCGGTGCGGCCGGTTAAAGAGTCAAACGTATTGGTGGCGAACCCACGCCGGTCGTAGGCGAAGCGGGTGGCATGATTGAGCGCATCCACGGCGTTGGTAACGTTTCCGGCGTTGTCATACGCTAACTGGTTTGTGCCAGCGTCCGTGGACGAGACGGTTGTGGCGAACCCGCGGTTGTCGTACCCGAACGAGGTCGACGCAAGGGTCTGACCGGCCACGTCCAGAACCTTTACGGACGTGGGCAATCCGTGACTGTCATAGACATTGGTGGTAATCGTTTCGTCAGGCGTAACGCGCGACGTGAGGCGATGTGACGTATCGTAGGTCATGCGGGTTGCGCGCCCGAGCGCGTTGGTGACGGCGACCAGACGATGTTGGTTGTCATAGACGAAGACCGTGGCGCGGGCATTGGCGGTGTTCGCGGCCTGGGTCAGTCGCACAAGTCGATTGCTGGCATCGTATTGACTGATCGTGACGCGGCCGATCACGTCCACGTTCGAGACCATTTGCCCCTGGCCGTCATAGAAGAACAGGTTCGTCGTGTTGTCGCGATCCACACGCTGCGCCAGCCGGCCGTCGTCGCCGTAGGCGTAGACGATCCGGTTGGTGAACGGGTCGCGTTCCCAGGCTCGGATGCCGACGGCGAATCCGAATGGCCACCGGCTTCCGTTGGCGGCAATCTGATTGGTGACCTGACCTAGAGCGTTGTAGGCATTGAAAACGTTGGTGACTCCCGCCGGATCGGTCTCAGAGACAAACGCGGCGTTGGTATCGTACGTCATTGACCAGGGGTAGTTCGCCGCATCGGTAACTCCCGTGAGGCACCCAGAAGGACTGTAGCGGTAAGCCACGCTGCGGCCGGCGCTGTCGCTCACGGAAGCGACGCGATTGCCGGACCAATTGAGCGTGAACTTGCGCCCGAAGGAATTGGATACGGTCACGAGGCAAGTACCATTGCTGTAGGAAAGCGCCGTCGAGTTTCCGGAAGGATCGACGATGCGGGAAAGAGTACCGTTCGTGGCGAAAGTCCATGTGCGGCCCAGTCGCTCCTGGAGGGTGAATTGGCCGTTAGTGCCGCGAGAGAGATTAGCTGTAACGCCTGGTGACGATACATAGGTTCCATCTGGGGCGCGGGTGAAGGAGAGTGCCTCGTTCTCCGTCTTTACGGTCACGGCACCATCCACGTATTGGTCGGTCCACCACTTGACGACAAGACAGGCGGTAGCCAAGTTCTTTGCGCTTTCGCCGGCGGCGATCAGGTCGGCCACAACGGCGCTTGCAACCACCGATGGCGCGCAGGCCTCGGGCGAGCCGCGGCCGAGAAACGCATCGGGGTCTGCGTGGACGCTCGCCTTGGCGTCATACCCGTGTGTCCAGCCGCGACCGAGGGGCCCATCAGCCCATCGCGCACGGGAATCGTAATGGCGGGACCAGGCGAGCGGCATCGGGCCGGCCATAGCGAGGTCGGTTCGTGTGATGAGACTGGCGCCGTCCTGCATGTCGACAGGATCGGATGAACGCGGGGTGGAGATCGAGGAATCGGACAGAATACGGGACTCATACTCATTGTAGCCATCGATGGAGGGGATCGAGCCGTATTCGCTCGTGAACCCGCCGCTCAGGCCGCCACCAATGATCATGCCGGCGCTGTAGTAATCTCCGCCCGCAGGACCGTAGTCGATGTATCCGCACCCGCTCCAGTGGTTGAGGGTGACTTTGCCGTCTCTGGGCAACAGAATCTTGCGCCCGTTGTTCATGTCCGTAACAAATCCCGCCAGCGTCTGGGCGCTGTAGTTGGTGAGCGTAGCGCTGATCGTGGACCAGTTGTTTGACGTAACGAAATAGATGGGCAGGTTGGTGGCGTTGGCCAAGGCGATGACGCGGACCGTCGAGACGGCCGGCTTGTTCGTCCCATTCATCTGGTCGAGCACGCCATGCTCGAGGGCACTGGAGAAAAGCATGTAGCCGTCGAACTTCGAGGGATCGGCAATGGAGTACGAGAAGTTGTTCTTGAGATCAACGTAGGGGGATTCAGCCTGTCCGGCGATGCCTATATTGTAGAAAAAATGCTGCCCGGAGCTCTTGAGCCGGCTGTCGAGCGTGTTCATCAAGGCGGTCTGCGCCAGCCATTGCTGGCCCACGACCTCGAGTACTCGGGAACGCAGCGAAACGTCGCCCTCCGACACGCCGACAGCGCGCAGGCGCCCGAGTTCGTTCTCGGCGCGTTCGCGCATTCCGCCTCTGTGGTCGCCGCCGAACCCGATCGGAATGGTGTACACGTTGCCGTTGCTCCGGGTGAGACTGTACTGTGCCGGGAATACGCTGTAAGCATTGCTGACGGTAATGATGGCGGTGACGGCGGACTGAGAGGAACCGGCAGGTTCGTTCGTCACCACGGTATCGTCAAGGTGTAAAACCGCCTTGGGGTAGGTCTGAGCAGAGTTCGTATACGACATCCAGAGGTGGCGCGCACCGATCTCGTCCAGCCAGAACGTATTGGTAAGGCCGCCGTGCTTCAGCGTGACGCTCGTACGCAAAGCATTCTTGTAGGCGTCGGTCTGTGCGAGAAAGTCCACAACCACGCCGTTGGTCGCGCCATGGAAAGTGAGCGCATCGGCGGCCAGGTCCTGGGGAGCGATCATGTCGCCACCGATGAAATACGAAGCTGCGGCGTTGGTGCTGGAGGCCCGCCAGTTCGCGGTGAGATTTGTTGAAAGCCGACACAGTTCGGCTGCAAGATTGGTGGTGGCGAGGCCGGATACGAACCAATCGTTGGTGACGGTTCCCCCCGCCTTGGCCAGCAGGTTGGTGCGAGTATAACCCATGTCCGTCAACAGGCTGGCGCTGGTAGACGTGACGCGACGAGGCTTGAAGGATGGATCGAGAAAATAATCGTTACCTCCAAGCGTTAACCGCACCCAGAAGTGCGGCACCCGGACAGTGTAGCCCGCAGGGCCGCCTGAACCTCCACAACGGGAACCATCGAGAGAGGCACTGGCCAGTATTTTACCCACCAGATCACTCCAAATGGTGAAAACCGTGCCCGTAGCCGGAACGCCCAGCCAGGAGGCAGCATCGTAGCCCGAGGTCGTGCCGCCGAGGGGCATGGCAAATCCGCCCGTGAAGGGGTCGGTGGGCGGCGGGGCATACATCACGGTGGTTGTATTGGTGTAACCGCTGGCTCGCAGCAAGGCCAGCAGAAGGAACGCCTGGTCGCCATCGCTCCCTTCGCGATCAAGCAGAGTACGTTCCGGCCCACGTGAAATCCCCGGGTAAGGCGTGAAGACAATATGGTTTCGGACGAAAAGATAGCACTGCGCCCAATTGCAGTCGAGGCCGCGGGCTGTCTCCGAAATCAGTTCATTTGACATTGGTGCCTGGCCCAAGCCAAGGTTGATGAGCACCTGCCCAGATTCGGTCAGCGGCACGGCCAGCGCTTCAACCAGGTCTGACGGCGAATAGGCGGGATCCGGGTCACCCATGGCCGACACGCCCTCGTCCTCGACGGCCGCAACCACGTTGGTCTCAGACTGGTTACGCCAGCCGGACCAGTCACCCCCCTCCTGGGGGTCGGCGGCCCAAGTAAGGGAGCGAACAAGCGACATGACGAGTGACAATGCAACCGATGCGGATAAAATGCTGCGCTTCATGGCGTCCTCCTTTCGGCCGTCGAGGAAATGTTACCGGCCGGCGTTATCGTATATATCCCTGACCCGCCGCCCCCATCCGCGCCTCCATAAGCGCCGGTCAAGCGATCATCCGTATCGTAGTAGTAGCGAATTGAGGTTGTGGAGGCACCGCCGTTCGGGACGGTTGGATTCGTGCCGGCAAGCAGTTCCTCGTCATCATCCATGCCGTCATCATCGGTATCGCGTTTGGCAGGATCGGTCCCGTAAGTGAACACTTCGGCATAGTCGGACAGCCCGTCCCCATCCGTATCGCTATTGGTCGGATTCGCACCGTGCTTGTATTCCTCTGAGGTGCTGAGCCCATCATGATCCAGGTCAGCTCCAAGTTGATATATTGCCACCACATCATTTGAAGGCCATGCGCCCGGGCCGATTCGCACATCATCCAACGTACCGGCAAACAGGTTTGTGAGGATCCCTCCGGAAGCTGCCCCGAGCTTAAGCGAATTGGTGCCATTTTCAATGCCTCCAATTTCCAACCCGAAAATATAATTCGTTTGGGCGACAGGCACACCGTTGACATAAATTTGCTGGTTGCCACTGCTGTAAGTACTCACCACATGCACTGGCACGTTGGCTGTAAGCGCGCAGGAATATCGCAGTGTCTTAGCCCCCGATTTGCAAATCGTGAAAGCCAACGCCCCGTTCTCGCAACCAAGCCCGTAACCAGTTGTCCCACCTGGCACCCGCTTACTGACAAACGTCGCCGTACCATTGGTATAAAGGCGATCCGGTTTTACCCATAGCCCAATACTGATACCGTCAGACTTCAGACTGGCACTATCAGGCACCTCAATATAAGTGTTGGTTCCATCGAAATGGAGGTTGTTGCTAATGATACCTGTAACCCACGCATTGGTTGCAAAACCATAAAGGATTCCATTATTGGTATTGGCCGTGGAATCAAAGGCATTGGTGCCTGTGCCCTCATCGAGCTTCCACCATGCAGATAAACCACTCCCGCCGCCTCGTGTCGGATCCAGCCCATAGAGCACTTCCCACCAATCAGCAAGTCCGTCCCCATCTGCATCAGGATCGGCCAGCGTGATATCCTGGCCGGTGAGGTTGTCATCCAGAAATACCGGGTTACTGTTATGGCTGCCCCAAGCCTCCCAAGATGTCGGCAGATTATCATTGTTGCTATCCCGCCACGCCCGCATCCAGTAATAGGTATTGGGAGGCAAATGGGTGATGGTATATGTCATGGAATTTGTGAGCGTATCGGCATAAACCCAGGCCCAGTCCGTTCCATTGGTGCAAGCTACAACATGGATTATCCCGGCCTGGGGGCCGGTGTAGGTGATCGTGCCGCTTAGATTCCATGGATGACTCGAAATATCCGTCGGGATTGTGTCGGCATCGTACTCTTCCTTATTCGTGTATTCATCACTATCAGGATCGCCCACCGCCGTGTTGGTTCCGGTCCCGAAATATGCGATTTCCCACCAGTCGGGCAGGTTATCACCATCAGCGTCAGGATCTGCCAGCAAGAACCCTTTTCCTGTCACACGGTTTGTGATGACCGTTAGAACATTGGTAAACACTCCCCGCGCCTCCGTAGCATTGGTCTGGCCGTTTCCGATACTATCCACCCAGGCCTTGAGCCAGTAGTTCGTCTGCTCCAGATCGGGAATGAAATACGTCAGTGGGAACCCACTGATGGCAGAGGTGTAACTATGGCCGGTTGACCAGCTATTGGAGTCTGTTACCGCGATTACCCAAACGGTGCCCGTCTGACGGCCTGAGTAGATTAACGTTCCTGAAACATTCGGGGGATCGTTCGGATCAAGAGGATTATGGCCATGTGCAACCTCCCAGCCGTCGCTCATCCCATCCCCGTCAGTATCCCACAGCGTCGGATCAGTCCCCAGAGAAAGTTCACCCAGCACCATTGTGCTTCCATTTGTCGTCACACCGCTAGGATAAGCGTTTGTTGAAACTACCCCGCTATAACCATCCACCAGCCCATCCCCATCGGAATCTAAAGCGTCGGGATTAGTGCGGTAGATGATGGCTTCGCGCCCGCCAGGAATCCCATCTCCGTCCGTATCCTCCGAATTACCCACCGAATAGAAACGCAGGCTAATACCGGCCCCATTCGTCGAGCCAGTATCGACCCACTGCAATGAATTAGTGCCAGCCGTCACAAGATTGGTATCAGCGACCCACCATTGCCTTGGCATCAGGTTGGAACTAATCATCATTTCAAACCGGTTCGTCAGTGTATCCGGGTAATCCACCTGCAGAAGCATTCCTGAACTTACCATCCCAATTTGAGCTACCACGATATTGGTATCGGAACCGGCCATCCGCATCATCGCCATCCCACCCGACAATGACCTGCTTGCGGAATCAGCCAGCAGAACATCCATTAATGAGGCAATACGACCCTCGGCATAGACTTCCACGTAATCATCAGGAATCAGCGTGACTTCCATCTCCACATGCGAAGGATCCAGGCCCTCTTCATCCGTTGCCCGTTGTTCCGCGGGAAATGACGCCGCATAAATCTGTGGTCGTTTTTGACGTGCCAGCCAGCGCGGATCATAATCAGAACTGGGTTTGAAAACATAGAAAACCTTGCCATCCGCATTCAATACCTCAATCTCGCGTGTCGCCCTCATCTCCCGGAGTTTCAGGTGATAGACCGGACTCCCGTGCTCAACCTCAAACACAAGCCCGCTAAGGAATGATTCGGGGAAAATCTTGGGGTCAAAGGAAAACAGCCCTACCGAAAAAGAAACCGGTATTTTCATGCCCGGAACGAACAGGAAAATATTGCGCAATTGCAGATCGCGCAAGCGCTCGACCAAGGACGCGGGACTGTCGGCAACATTTCCCCTGAGTTCAGCCACCAGTTTAGCCTGACGGTCATCAATGATTTTCACACTGAGGGTAGTCAAAGCCCAGGCGGCTGCTGAAAGGAGACACAGTGATGTCAAAGCATAGAGAAACAGTGAACCAAGGCGTCGTTGCGGGTAAAGGCGGGAGCGTTTGTTTTCCATAATAACTTCATCTCTCTCCCCCCTTCACAAATCTATGAATTAATGGACTATCCTATTCTATGAGGCAAGGAAAAAGAGCGAGAATCTAAAAAACTCGAAATATTTACGTCCACCAGCAATTAAACACGATCAAGTGTCTTGTTTCATCTGGAATGTCTGACGACAGCGCGGATAAGAAGGGCAGCCCCAAAATTCGTTCCCCGGAGTGCGACCTTTACCGGCCTGACGCCGAACCATTTTACGATCGCATTGAGGGCAGGTCGGCGTTGTGTAATCCCCTGCTGTCACCCTTGAAAAGAGATCGGACTGAATTTCCGGCGTCAACGATTCAAGCCGTTTTCGCAGATCACGGCCGTCAATCAGTGTCATGGGTTTGCCTGACGCAAACGACTGGGCTTCGCTCGTATAGTCGCCGGAGGTGACAAAAAAGCCTTCGGGGACACCGTCAGCTGCCATAACGCCGAACAATTCGCGAACCGGTTTGACGCCCACGGAGTAGGTATTCCAAGCCTTGCATTGAACTACTGCGGCGGCTTTGTCCTGATCTGGGCGGAAGAGATGGACATCCACTCCACCGTCTGCACCTGTCCTATGCGGGCGGGTTCTCCACCCGGTTTGAGCGAAATATCCCTCCACGAGTTGCTCAAACCTTTTCCACTCTAATTCTTTCAGCAGATCGGAGGAAAAATGACCAGAGCGTTTTGAGGAATAAAAACTCGTCATGTCGGGGAATTTTATGACGGGTTTGGGAATGAGGAACGAATGCCGGCAACCTTCGCAGGTCACCGGTTGCCCAATCATCGATTCGGGGGCTACCAATACGGCCTTACACTGAGGGCATGCGACATCAATATCAGCAACCGCCGCCCTCCGGTTCACCGGTACAGCCGTGACCTCCGCCACTGGGCGCACCGGCATGTAGTCCATAGTTCGCCGCCCAACCGATGGGGGCCGCTTCATTAAGGAACGGATTGCGGAGATGGCGGCTGAAAAAAGGCAGGCAACGGCGAGCCATTTACCTAGATCTGGACACAGACCCGCTATTAAAGCCCCAAAAGGGCTGCCGGCCAATGTAGCGGGCAACATAATAGCAACCATGACATAGAAGAGAACTGCCCCAATGACCCCCATCCACCATGGGGCATCCATCAACATTTCAAATATTGACTCGTTCTTCCTACGGCGTGCCATTTTTCACTCCAAAGCAGGGCGCTGTTAACACCTCAGTCCTTGCTCGCAGCTGCTTTCGCGATTTCAATGATTGAAGTGGATGACTCTTCTGCGCTGGGGTCAACAAGCCCAGTCGACTGAAGTGCAAAAATGGATCGAGTCGCCTCAAGGAGAACCGCATTCTTCGTTTGGTTGTCAGTTGCAGCCGCAGAGAATGCTTGGAAAGTTTGCAGGGCCAGTGCTCGATGCCGATTCGTCACCGCTTGGTGTCTGAGCGCCTTATACATTCGGCCACACCAGATCGTAGCAGTGGCCAACACTGATAGCGCGATCACTTTACTGGCGATTTTTTGTATGATCTGTCCGTTATCAAGTTTATCCTGTGTCCAGAACCACGATAATACTGCTGCAATAAGCGTGGCAATGCCACAGACAATGCCCCATTTTAACCATGGGAGCGCACGCTGTTCCAACTTATCAGATTCATTATTAAAGTCTTGAGTAAAAACTGCGGCACCAGCCGCAGCCGATGCCTCGCGGGCCTTGATAGTTATGTCATCAATCTCTTTGGCCTTACCCTTAGCATATGCCTTAGCATTTTCGAGAATGCCCCCTCCTTGTTCAACTGCGGCAGACAGACGAGATATGTTCTCCGCAATGTCACCCTTTTTGTATGCGAGAAAGGGAATCCACGGTGCCGCAGCCTCAAAAAAAGGATCAGATGCTTCGTGTACGTGTCGCGTGATTTCATCACGGGCACTAGACGCGCTATTTTGCTCAATGGAAAACTGATCGAGGCGCTGAAGAATACTAGGAAACTTGTCTATACTTCCCCTGATGCGATCACAGGCTGAATCAGTGAGGTAATCCAACGGAAGGTCCTTAAGCATATCCAGCGTAGTCATCACGCGCGCTATATCTGGTTCGGCGTTACGAAAGGACATCGTGCCCCATTCGGGCCGAGAGATAAGACTTTTGTTCTTGAAATTGAGAACCGCGGAAATCGAATTGGTGAGTTGAGTCACCTTGTTCTGGTCAGCCATCTGTCTCTCCTTCTGATTATACGTTTATCCTGTCGCCTGCGTTGATATGTTGTTCCGGAAATTAAGGGGTACCCACCTGCATTTTCTCCCGCCAGTCATTTTCCAACAACAACTCAAATTTCATTTGCTGTTGTTGCAAGCCGAGTTTCAATTCACCGACCGACAGCGCAGATTTTGAATGTGCCGTTAGAAGTTCAAACAATTTGGCTTTGTAGGCGGTATCTTCGTTCCCCTTCAAATGGAGCCCCTTGGTTTCGAGTACGGTAAACTGAACCTTACCGTCGCCCGCGTCATGTAAACAGGCGAGAAAATCAGGATACACCTTACTGCGTTGCCACCCCTGTAAGTGCCAATCCGGCGACTGGGCTGCGATGCGATGCCACCAACGGACGGCTTTGCTGCCATCGAGATACCAGGCCATCTCCTTTTCAAGCCCATTCACCTGCTTCTGATAAACGGTTTTGAAAATGCTTTTCTTTAAAGGTTCGCCAGTCTTCCGGTGCAATGGCCTATCTTCATCGGTCACATCTAATGTCAACGTCTCGGCCAATTCCCAATTCAATTTTGGATCGTTGGAGGATTCGAGCCGGAAACACAATTCATTGTCTTCCAGCATCCGTCGAAATTCGATTTCCGTCGCTTTATGAACTTGCTCCTTCAGGTTGTCCCGCATCGTCTTCACCAGAAACAGCCGGTTTGCGATGATCCGCTCTTCCTTGATCTTTCGTTTGCGCAGTTCGGCCAATGTTTCCTGCAAAATACGCGCGCCCTGCCAGGGATTGGGAATGACATCGAGCAGCAAGCGAACGAGCGCGGGAACATCCAGCTCCGACTCAACGGTTTCCTCGGTTATCTGCGTTTTGAGTAACTCATCATCAACGTTCCCGAGATTTTCGACATCCACACGGGTTAATGTGCGTTGAATCGTTTCTTTGTCGTCCGGCGTGTAAGTGCTGGAGTTGGCGTAACTGAATCTTGACCAGTCCAACCGACTCAACAAATCCCTATCGTAATCGAATTGCCGCCAGTCGCCAGTGGCGTAATGCCGGGACAACACGCGCGGCAAAAACACTTTCAGGCCAGCAAATTCTTCACGCCGACGAATCGTCTCCCGCCGGGAAGCGGCTGCAGCGCCAGCACCGGTTGCTCGGACTTGACTGGCGAGATCCCCCATTCCCTCCTCTTCCAATCCACGCCGCACGCTTTCCACGGCGGCCTGAACTTCCTGATCAAAAGTAAAAACGTAACATTCATTGAGTGACGGCACGCCAGTCAATTTGGCGCCCGGCTGACGGAGCACCCGCCCAATCATTTGCGTCAATGCCGTGGCCGCCGTCGTCTTTGACAGCACAGCGAGAATATAGGCGAACGGGCAATCCCACCCTTCGCGAAGGGCGTCCTTGGTGATGATGTAGCGCACTTTGGAAAACTCTGACAGCAGGTCTTCCTTCCCGAGTTCATCCATCTCCGCTGACTTCACTTTGATTTCGTCAGGTTGAGCACCCAGTTTTTCAACAAGGTATTCCCGCACGTCTTCGGAATGGATGGTAGCCTTGTCGCGTTGTTCTTTGCCGGTCCGCTCAACGCGAATCAAGAGGATGGGCCGGATATAGCGATTTTCGTTGTTATGGACCTTTAGTGCGTCCTTCTGCAGATCCTCCAGTTTGTCCTGGGCTACGGAGAGTGTGTGTTTCCAGTCTGCCCGGTTCTGGTTATCCAGATTGATCGGCAACTTGATCATCTGCTCGTCTTTTAACGCCGTGCCCGAAACGTTCACCAGCACGTTGCTGACGTATTCCTTGCCACTATTGGGTGTAGCGGACAGTTCCAGCAGGAACCGGGGGTTATAGCCGGCAATAGTCTCGAATGCCGTGTTTGAATACGCCTTGTGCCCTTCATCAATCAGCACCAGCGGGCGAACAAGCCGCAGGACATTGCCGAGACTTTGTTTCACGGTCAGTCCGCCAATACGAAAACCTTCTTCGGTTAAATCAGTCGCGTCGAGATTCGGCACTTGGCGGAATAGTTCCTTGTTCGCGATGGCATCATCCACATCAGGGAAAAAACTCGGAAACTTCCCGCTCTCCTGGAACATCTTGCGAGATTCTTTGCTCTCCTTCTTCACGGCACCCGCCTGTAGCATCATCAGCATCACGCAGAGTTGCTCCTCAACATCTTGCTTTGTAAAGCTGTCGCTTTTCTCCAACAGTTTCACACGGCCACCGGAGGCACGTTCCAGCATCTGGCGATAAGGATGCTCCCTGTTCGCGAAAGCCTTCCACGTCTGCGAGTAAATGGCATCTGACGGCACAATCCAAAGTATAAAACCGGTCTGCTTCTTGAAATACTCAGTATTGATCCGTTCCACCGCGACCGTGCCGAGCAAAGTTTTCCCGCCGCCGGTCGGAACTTTCAGGCAGATATTGGGCACGGGCCGATCTAACCCGTCTTTCCGGGCGACATATTGCGGCGCGCTTGTGACACCAGCCTTATCCTTTGTTAGCGGCAGGGCTTTTTGAGTGTGGAGAAAATCCCAGGTCTGACGACAATAGTCCGCAAGTTTGGCCTCCCGGCCTTTGCCTCGCTGGAATTCCAGGATCTCCTCCGCCTCTTCACGGCGTGACAGAAGTACTTGAAGATACCGGCTTAGGTCTTCCAAAACGGTTGTCTGGTAATCTTTTAATTGCATAGCCGGTCAATCGCCCAGGATACGGTGAATAGCATACGGCAACTGACAGAAGTCCAAACCTTGCCGGGACAGTTCACGCTGACTCATAAACTTGGCAGCGGCAAACACCAACAGTTTCTTTTTGTCCTTATTCGCGGCAACCAGTTCATCCACCAGTTTTTCCGTGAGGGCAGCGTCATTGCTCTGAAGCCAGTTCTTGTCCGGTTGGTAATGAAGATGGACACGATAAACGTCTGTTTCACCAATAAATCCGAGCATGTTGGCCTTTTGCTTTGGCACGTCACTCAAAGTGCGTCCGGTGGCGGTGAAGAAAACGTATTTGGCCAAGGATTCGAACGCAGGTAAACCGCCGGACAGTAATTTATCGAGCGTCATTTCCGGACCAAGTGTAGCGTAAGTGAAACTGCCCCCGAGACCCTCCACCTTTTCGGTGATCTTTTTCTCGCCGGTTACAACCAACGCGCCGTTTTCGACGGTCTTGGCGATCCGGTCGAAACGCTTTCCGTCCAAAAGTTCAAAGCTATCGGCCTTTTCCAGCAGTTTGCCGGAATTCTTCAATGAAGTGAAGTTGAGGGGCTCCCGCCACAATTCCTCGCGTTGCGTCCCATTGAACTTGTAGCCTTGAATGACACGCCGAACGCGTTCAGCCGTGAGTTTGTCCGCATAATTCTCCGTTTCGACGAGAATGAATTTGCGGTTTCCACCGTCTTTTTTATTCAACGCCAAAACGGCTTGCGCTGTCGTACCGCTGCCTGCGAAGGAGTCGAGCACAAGGGAGTTCTCATCAGTAGCGATTTCAAGGATGCGCTGAAGAAGGCGGACCGGTTTTGGGGTAATGGACTGAAGCACTTCCGGCAAGTCTGACAAAATGTCACGCAGTTCCTTTTTTGCCTCATCTGTGTGGCCAGCAAACTCATGTGGCCACCAAGTGCTGGGCACCGTCCCACCGCCACCTTTCAACAAGTGCTTGTAACGTTTATAACTGGGAACCTTGCCTTTCCCATCCTTGCCCCACCAGACAAAGCCATTCTCGACATTAAACGCATGGCGTTCTTTTGAATAACGCCACACCGCTGTTTTTTTTGGCCATATTTCTTCACCGGTTAGCGGATGGGTAATGGGATAGTAAAGATTCGGGCGCTCTGCGGCCGTTTTATTACAAGTATAGTCCCCGGAACGAAACACACCCCTTTCGTCCTCAAGCCGATAGTTGGCGTCATTGCCTTCAGTTCGCTCCATCAAGTTACGCGAAAACTGCGCGCTCTTTCGATAGACCAGAATATGATCGAACATAGGAGAGAAACCGAGCGCGTCGTTGGCAGTGGCATATTTTTTCTGCCAAGCTATCTGGGCGTAAAATGACTCTTCCCGCACAAAGATTTCGTCCATCATGGAGCGCATCTGATGCTGCTCGTTATCATCAAGAGTGATGAATATGACCCCGTCATCCGCCAATAAATCCCGTAAAAGACAGACCCTCGGCCACATCATGCAGAGCCATTTATCATGGCGCTCCAGGTCTTCCTTCTCTACTGGATTTGCCGATTTCTTTAGCCATTCACGCATAAGCGGGCTACGAACATTGTCATTGTAACACCAGCCCTCGTTGCCGGTATTATAGGGTGGATCGATGAAAATGCAGTCCACCTTCCCCGCATAGACAGGCATGAGGGCCTTCAAAGCATGCAGGTTATCGCCGTGGATGATGAGATTGTCATCCAGCGATGGCTTATCCCCTTTAAGAGGAAGCGATTTCTTTGCATCAACTATCAGTTCCCGGAAAGGCACCGAAAGATGATGCGCGTAAACGAATGATTTTCCTTTGAAATCAAGAGTCGGCATAAAATCAGGTCTCCGTCGTTTCCAGGGGTTCAGGAACATAGACGCGTTTCAAGGGAAGCAGACCCTTATATTTTGAATCGAATTGGTCGTAATGATTTAAAACCAGATCAATCAGTTCGTCGCCATCAATAAGGCGTAGATTGCTCTTGTTTCGAGCAAAACTCACCGCCTGATTCGTGAAAGTACCCAGCGTAACAACCATACCGAATTCCTTCTGCTCAACCTTACCGTAGAGTTGAGAAACGATCGGATCGCCGATGCTGCCTTCCGAACTCTTGACCTGAACTTTAATGATCGGTGGTTCAAACCCAAGTTCATCCTTGTGGGCAATAATGTCAATGCCGCCATCCGGACCTTCGGGCGAAACCCGGCTTCGATACCCCATCGCCCCCAGAAGATGCGCAACGAAATCCGCCAGAGCGTGCCCCTTCAACTCCTGGGCCAGTGTTTTTAAGATAAAGTCGCGAGTATTCTGCTCGATATCGTCGGCCACATACGAAATGGACTCGTCCATCTTTGCTGGCGTGGTATTCGTCTCTCCTGAATAAGCAGCCAGAAATTCATCGGCATAGTTCTTCACTTGAAAAAAACTCATGGCGGCACCAATTTCGTACAGTGCCCCCTGGGAAAACTTTGTGCGAGGAAAGGATTTTAACCATTTCACAGCCCGTTGCTGCGGGTAGTTGGCTTCATGAGTCGCGTCATAGTGATACAGGCCAACAATCTCCCCGATGTGGACACAGCGATCACGTTTCGACGGATAGATAATAAGATCCCCGTTCTTCGCCTCATGGACAAAGCGGAAGAGCTGACCACCCGCATTTGGGTAATATCCAGGCTTCCGGTCCGGCTGAACATCGACAAGTTTTGCCTTGAATTTTTCCCTATCTGCACCAAGCGCCGACATATCGCCCATTTCCAGCCAGCCCAGCGCTATGACATTATGCTTTAGAAACAAGTTATCCGCATCCCCTGTCTTTCCGCCATGAATACCCCAAAGGGTCTTCTCATTTTTGCTCGCCATATAAACCTCTCTTGATTGACACTTTAGGGCTTACCTTTTTCGTCGCTTTCGACTTTCACACGACGCAATAGTCGTAACAGGAATATCGGCAAAGGTAATCTGTTGGAACAGAAGATTCAAGAAACGGTTTTGTTTCGGGAAAATTTAGAACCATGGGCAAATCGGACGTAGCGGAGAAATGGGACGGATCGAGGTAAGAGAGTGGACAGAAAACGGAAGACAGTTGGCAGAGAGTGAAATCAAATTTTTGCGGAGCGGGAAAAACCCTGGATATTGGTTCCAAAGGCTTTGGCCAGATTCAAAAGCATTTCGGCCGAGACGTTGAAGAGACCCCGCTCGACAAAGCTGATGGTGTTGCGGGTACAATCCGCATGTTCGGCGAGTTTCTCTTGAGACCAGCCGCGGGCATGGCGCCGCCTGTAAACTTCACAGCCGATTCGCCTACAGAGCTCCGATTTGGGACGATTTGTCATGCACCCAAAGGGAACCACAACGAAAGGGAATTGAGTACACAATGAACCGTGCAAAATGCAGGAAATGCATTTACGCGGTTGCAAGGTTAGTATTCGAGTGTTAACGTGCTTTTAGTTATTGCTTAGTTATCAGGGGGTCATGAACACGGGCGGGATGTTCATGACCCCTCTCTATTTTTGAGGGCTGCCAGAAGGGAGAATGCTAGTGTCTAAAAGTTGCGAGATTCATGTTGCTGAATGGGACATCTTCTACCCTGCCGATTTGGATGAAAGCCGTGTTCCGCAGATTTTACGACCATTGACGAATGTCGAGCATGAGATGAACGACTTCCCCTGGTATACGGTGGGGCGACTTGTTGAGCTTTTGGAAAAGCCAGAATCGAGTTTCGCGTACCTCCATGTGACGGTTTATTTCCGGGCGCGGGCGGCCATGCTGGCACTGAACGGGGATATTCTGGATCACACGGAACTCTTCGGCGCCTTAAGCAAGCACCAGTTACAGGTTGGAGGGATTTACCGGAAGCACCTGCAGAACTACCTGCTGATGTGTATGCAAAAGCACAACATGGCCCGGTTACCAGAGTGCGACCGGCATAGAATGGACCCCTTTGATGACCCGGGTGAGACGGAAAAGAACCGCGATCTGATGCGGCGCTGCATCCAGGCGGCAGAGAGAGCTTTCATCAACACTCTGAACTTTATCAGCGAAGGCCCGGGAATGGACGCGAGAATAGAGGGGGAAAGCGTGGAGTTCTGGGTAAAGAGAATCGAAAGAGACAGGGCCATGGATGTACGGGTGCGGGTGACCCGTAATGCTGGCGGATATAGAGTGAAGCCTTGTAGGGATGAAGCGATAGCTACTTTCGGCGCCGGTGGGACAGCTAGGGCGTTTGTCGTGCGCTTACAGGAGGAATTTCCGTTTGGGAAGGCGGAGACTGAAGGCGCTAAGGAATGCCGTACGGACACCCACAGCGGGCGACGGAGAGAAAAAGAGAAAGTAGCGAAAAGTGATGACACCACTGCCACGGTTGCCCAGAAAGCTGCGGAAATCGCACTGGCCACCATTGCGCCCGCATTACGGTGTTCAAAGCTGAACCCGAATCGGGGCGCGACTGATGACTTGGTGCAGGCCTACAATCTGGAACGGAAGAAACATGCGAACGACGTGGAAACGTTTTGGGCCCTATCACGTTTGGACATTGAAACGGCGCGCAAAACCCCCGACAAAGCGCCTTGGATGCGATTAAGCGACGCCAACCGACATTATAGACAGGCCGTCCATGGTGACGCTATGAGAGCCGTGGATATCGCGACACGTGCAGACGCTCTTCAACGGCGATATCGCCGGGCCATCGAACAAACCCAGCGGCTGGGCGCGAATAAGTAGCCGGATGGTTTGTTGGACATTCGGACATTTGTCCGGACATTTCGACATTTGTCCGGACATTTGGACATTTGAGCGAACCCCCTGTAAACATTGAGCCGGATGGTCTGCGAGCTGCGCGGTTCCGGACATTTGGACATTTTTTTGGACATTTTTCGGACATTTGACCGAAAACGGACATTTGGACAGTTGTCCGGACATTTTTCGGACATTTTTCCACTTATTTTCCCTATTTCTAATGAAACTCCATAGGCCGCAACGGCCTTTGTTTATAGGGGTTTTAGGCCATTTTTACCCCTCTTGTGGTTCCGGACATTACCGGACATTTCGACAGCCAGAAATGGCGCGCACCCTTCCTACTTGCAATCGTGTTGCCATGCAACATGAAAGGGAGATGCGATGAATGGGAGTAACGAACTGACAAGGATTGGGACGCCGGATGCTGCACAGCATCTCGGGATTACAACCAGGGAACTCAAGTCGCTCCGGAAGGCGAAGAGGATCCCATTTTACCGGATCGGGCACCGGACGGTGAGTTATGCGGTGACAGACCTCGATGCGTTTCTTGCCGGGTGCCGGGTGGCAACGGCCGGGGAAAAGAAAGTGGGCAGTGGGCGGTAGGCAGTGGGCAGAAAACACATGATTCACACGAAGACGCAAAGTGCGCGAAGGGAAATAAGATGAAGGAATTATTGACGGCGACGAGGATGACGACGTTGTTGGGGTGCCCCCGGCGACATTTCTGGCGGTATGAAATTGGGTTGAAGGCGGAGACCGAAGCGCAGGCACTGCGATTCGGGACGGCATGGCACGCGGCGATGGAAGCGCGTTGGCAGGGGCTTCCCTTTGAGGCGGCCCTGGCGGCGGCCGTCAAGGATGTGAAATTCGAGGAAGTGCAACTGGCCACCCTCTCTGGACTGCTGGCCGGGTATTACCGGCGTCATGAACAGGATCCAGTAAAGGAACTGCATGCGGAGGTGGAGTTCCGACATCCGATTGAAGGATCCCGGACTTTCGATAGCGCCGGGAAGATTGACGGGCTCGGCGTCCTGCAGGACGGCCGTCTCGTCCTGATGGAACATAAAACCACCAGCGATAGTGTGGATCCTGCTTCGGACTATTGGCTGCGACTGCGGCTCAATCAACAGGTGATGCAGTACGTGGTCGCGGCCCGGGCGCTCGGTTGGGATGTCCAGGTGATCCTTTATGACGTGACCAAGAAACCGGCCATCCGTCAGAAGCAGGGCGAGACGGCCGCCCAGTTCGGGGATCGCCTCGCCCAGGATACCCAGGATCGGGCGGACTTCTATTACGCGCGCCGCGAGGTGCCGGTGCTCGATCAGGATCTGGAGGAATTCAAGATCCAACGTTTCGAGCTTTCCAAACTCATTTTGGCTCTCCGCCAGGCGGAGCGGCGGACGGGCCTGCGTGAGCAGGCGTGGCCGCGCAACGTGAATGCGATGAGTTGCCAGGGCTGTGAGTTCTCCGGGTTCTGCCTGCAGGGGGTCCATGCGGATGCGCAGTGTGTGCCGTCTGGGTTTCGTGTGGGGGCGGTGCATGGGGAGTTGGGGACAGTAGGCAGTGGGCAGTGATCAGTTGGCAGTAGGAAAAGAAGGGAGTCGCGGCACGTCGTGCCGCGGGCAGATCCGCCTGTGGCGGAGAGTGCCCCTCCCACATTGAAGAAAATACAGAGAAAGGAAGGAACAAAGGATGAGTGAGACGAAGACGCCGTTATTCGGCAAGGGGACTGTGAGAAGGATTGGGTTGCCGGCAATGCCCCCGGCACCGCCGGTGGCGATGGCGCGCAAATCGGTGCAGTTTGGGGAGGTGGCCTCGTCGAGCGGGCACCGGGTGTTGCTTTATGGTCCTGGCGGAATCGGCAAGACGACGCTGGCGTCGCAGTTGCCGGGGCCGGTCGCGTTCATCGACCTGGATGAATCGCTGCCGCGCTTGCGGTTGCAGTTGGAGGAATCCGGACGGATGGCAAACATCATGCCGGTGACGGGGATCCACAACTGGCAGACGTTGCGCGATGTGATCCAGGCGGATGGTTGGGAAAAGGTGCAGAGCATCGTGATCGACACCGGGACACGGGCCGAGGAACTGGCAGTGGCGCATACCCTGGAGACCGTCCTGGCAGATGGGAAACGGGTGACCAGTGTCGAAGGCTACGGGTACGGCAGGGGGTTTGGCTTCGTGTTCGACACGTTCCTCCCCCTGCTGGCTGATCTGGATCGCCACGCGCGAGCCGGTCGGAATGTCGTATTTGTCTGCCACGATTGTACATCCACGGTGCCGAACCCGGCCGGGGAAGATTGGCTCCGGTATGAGCCGCGCCTGCAATCCCCGAACAGCGGGAAGGCCTCCATTCGATTACGTGTCCGGGAATGGGCCGATCACGTCTTGTTTGTCGGGTATGACGTGAGCGTCGGGAAGGATGGCAAGGGGCGCGGGGCCGGGACCCGGACCCTGTATTCGGCGGAAGTGCCGCATTGCATGGCGAAGAGCCGGACGACGC
>JBAWZF010000046.1 GCA_037143175.1 bacterium | reverse complement strand
GTCGTGGAGCCTGAAAGGATTGGTAGAGTTAAACATGTCGTTGGAAAGTGAAGTCAAAACGGGGGAGCATGGAGGGATCTGGAGCGCCGTGGCAAGGCAGGTGATGGCCGGAAAGCCCGTCACTCGTGACCAGGCGTTACAGATACTCCAGTCTCCTCCCGCAGAGTTGCTATCCGTTTTGGATGCCGCCTTCGCCATCCGCCGGAAATACTTCGGCGTTCAAATGCGCTTGCATGTACTCCGAAATGCCCGTAGCGGAGGGTGCACGGAAGATTGCGGATACTGCAGCCAGTCTGCACGGGCCAGTGCCGGATCCGCACCTTTCTATCCCCTGCAATCACGTGCAGAGATTGTGGCCGGCGCTCACGAGGCCCGCAAGATGAAAGCCATCCGGTATTGCGTGGTGTCCAGCGGTCGAACGTTGTCCAACCCGGACTTGGATGAGATTTGCGAGACTATTCACCAGATCAAGGCGGAAGTGCCTATCCAGGTCTGCTTGTCGATGGGTCTGCTCACCCCTGTGCAGGCGGCACGGCTCAAGGCAGCGGGACTTGATCGCTATAACCATAACCTGGAAACCTCGGAGCGCCATTTCCCGCATCTATGCTCAACGCACTCCTACGCGGATCGTGTGTCCACTGCGCGCATTGCCAAGGCGGCTGGCCTCGAATTGTGTTGCGGCGGACTTCTGGGTGCGGCAGAAACACTGGAAGACCGGGTCGATCTGGCATTCGCACTAAAGGCAATCGGGGCCGACTCCATCCCTCTCAACTTCCTCGATCCCCGGCCAGGAACACCTTTCCAGGCCTATACGCGACTGAAGCCGGGCGATGCATTACGGGCGTTGGCCATGTTCCGGTTTGTACATCCCACTACAGAAATCCGCATTGCAGGTGGCCGGGAGGCCTGCCTGGGCCCCACGCAGGTACTGGCGCTCTATGCGGCAAATTCAATGTTTACAGAAGGTTATCTCACCACTTCCGGGCAGGGCTATGCAACGGATATGGCGTTGTTGACCGCCGCCGGGTTCGAAGTGGGTGAGCTAACGCAGGCCTAATGGAAGACCTATGAAGAAACTCCTCTCTATTGCAATTGCGAGCGGGAAAGGCGGCACGGGGAAGACCACCGTGGCGGTTAACCTGGCCTGGACACTCGCCAAGCTAGGCCGCCCGGTTCAATACCTTGACTGTGATGTGGAAGAACCCAATGGGCATATATTCCTGAAGCCGGAGATCACTACGAGCGAAGCCGTAGGCATTCTTGTGCCCGTCGTCGAGGAAAGCGCCTGTATCGGTTGTAGAAAATGCTCTGAGGTTTGTGAGTTCCATGCCATTGCAGTGCTCGAGAAGGCGCTCATTTTCCCTGAGCTCTGCCATGGGTGTGGTGGGTGCACCCTGGCATGCCCAAGCGGGGCGATTCGGGAGCAGGAACGAACCATCGGCGTGGTGGAAACCGGGCATCGGGAGCGGATAAACTTTGTTCAGGGTCGCATGAATGTCGGCGAACCCATGGCGCCCCCTGTGATTCGGGCCGTTAAGAAGAAATCAATCACTGAAGGAGTCGCCCTATTTGATGCCCCGCCAGGAACTTCCTGCCCCGTCGTTACAACGGTGCGGAATACCGACTACATTGTACTGGTTACGGAACCCACTCCGTTCGGACTGCACGATCTGACGCTGGCCGTGGAGATGATCCGGAAATTGGGTGTTCGCCATGGGGTGGTCATTAACCGGGCCGACAGCGGGGACCTGCGGGTACGGGATTACTGCGCGAAGGAGGGAATTCCCGTCCTGGCTGAACTTCCCGACGACCGGCGTGTGGCGGAGGCGTACTCCCGCGGGGAAATGGCCGTTCAAGCCCTGCCGGAGTGGCAAGCCGTCTTTTCATCTTTGTGGAACCGAATGGAAGGGAATATATGCCGCTAAATGAACTTGTTGTTATCAGCGGTAAAGGGGGTACGGGCAAAACCAGTTTGGTGGCGTCCTTTGCGGCTCTGGCGGGAAAGGTTGTTCTCGCGGACTGCGACGTGGATGCCGCAGACCTGCATTTGATAATGTCGCCAACCCTTCGGAAACGGGAGGACTTCTGGTGCGGACATGAGGCTTCCATACGCCAGAAAGACTGTATCCAATGTGGGGCTTGTCTGGCGCGGTGCAAGTTCGATGCAGTACGAATGGCGGATGGTAATGGGGGTGAATCCTCATTTTCCATAGAGCCTAACGCCTGCGAAGGGTGCGGTGTATGTGTCTGGTCGTGTCCCGTGAAAGCGATTGATTTCCCTGAACGACTCAGCGGAGAATGGTATGTTTCCGACACGCGCCATGGCCCGATGGTGCATGCCCGGCTCATCCCTGGTGGCGAGAATTCCGGCAAGCTGGTCAGCAAGGTCAAAGAGACCGCCCGGGCACTGGCCATATCCAATCAAGCTGACTTCCTTCTCGTGGATGGCCCCCCTGGCGTAGGGTGTGCGGTCATTGCCTCCATCAGCGGTGCTACACGGGTTCTGATCGTGACCGAGCCGACCTTGTCAGGGGAGCATGATATGGCTAGGGTTTTGGAACTGACCCGCCACTTTCACATCCCCGCCGCCGTATGCGTCAATAAATGGGATTTAAACCCCGAAATGACGGAGCGGATCGAGGTCGACGCCCACCGAGCCGGGGCTGCGTTGGCTGGCCGTGTACGATACGATCGGGGCGTTACGGCAGCCCAGTTACAGGGGCGGGCTGTTGTCGAAGTCGATTCGGGGCCGCTCGCCGCAGATATTCGGGCAGTATGGAATAATATTAACCACTTTGAGCAATCGCTCTCAGGGAGGGTGACTCCATGACCATTAGACTTGAAGTTGTTCCGTTTGTGATCGCCGTTGCCTTATTGTTTGGTTTGCTAGCCGTCATCATGCTCTGGAAAGGCCTATCTTGGCAACGGGTGGCTGGCTTATGTGGCATTTTCGCATTCATATGTGTGGCCTATCTTCTGTTCTTCTTCCGGGATCCCGAACGGATAATTCCCGCGGGGGACGATCTGATCGTTGCCGCCGCCGACGGTACAGTGGCCGCCATCACCGATATCCATGAGGACAAGTACTTGCATGCCGACTGTGTTCGAATCAGTATTTTCCTCAGCCTGTTTGATGTCCACGTCAACCGGGCCCCGATTGCCGGACAATCAACTTTTCTAGGCTATTATCCTGGTCAACGTTTGTTCACCTTCCAGGAGAAATCCTCCGAGGTCAACCAGCACAATAAAATCCTGATTACGAATACCCAAACACGGTGCCTGCTTTGCCAGATTGTCGGGCCAGTTTGTCGGCGCGTCGTGTATTGGCTGGATCATGACCACATCGTGCCGGTTGCCAAGGGCGAAAAGATAGGGATGATGAAGTTTGGGTCGCGTTTGGATTTGTATTTCCCGAAGGCTGACGTGGAGGTGCTCGTGCGAATAGGGGACAAAGTTCGGGCTGGTGAAACCATTGTGGCACGCATCAAAAATAAATCATCCGGCCCAGAATAGGCGTTATGCCCATGAATACGCGCATTATCATCCTTTCGGACAACAACGTGGCCAGCCCTTCCACCCGTGCGGAGCACGGCCTGGCCTTTTGGATTGAAACAGACACCCACTGTCTCTTGTTTGACACCGGACAGGGACTTGTGCTTGAGGAAAATGCACGGGCCCTTAAGCTGGATCTGGATGCGGTGGACACCGTTGTTCTGAGTCATGGTCACTATGACCATACAGGTGGTTTGGCTGCAGTGATCCAGTGTGCCGACAAGGGGATCCGGGTCGTCGCCCATCCCGATGCATTTTTGCCCAAGTATAAACAGGCTGAAGCGGGCGCCCGTTCTATTGGAATTCCCGGCCCATCGCAGGAGGCCTTGTCAGGTTTGACAGTTCCGCCGGTGACAACCCGTGCCGCCCTGGAAGTCGTGCCCGGCATCTGGGCTACTGGCGAAATTCCCAGGCGACACCCTGAAGAAATAACCCTTGAAGGGTTTCGCAGGGACTCGCAAGGTCATCACGAGGATCCCTTGCTGGATGATCAGGCGCTCTTTATAAAGTCGCGCCTGGGAACCATTGTGCTTCTGGGGTGTGCCCATGCCGGTCTGATCAACACCCTTGACCATATTCAGCAGTTGACTCAAGGGCAGCCGATTTACGCTGTGATCGGGGGCACCCATCTCCGGTCGGCACCTGAAAGCCGCCTGGACTGGACGATCAATGAGCTGCGCCGTTTTAATTTGCATCGTCTGGTTGCCCTGCACTGTACGGGGGCAGGGGCAACGGCCGCATTGTGGAATGCGTTTCCCGGAATTTGTGCTCCCGGCGGGACGGGTGCCTGTTTTGATTTTTGATCTAACCAAAAAGGAAAAAGCGAGATGACGAAAAAGAATGAATGTGGATGCGGCGAATCAACCCCTCAGCACGCTTGCGGGAGCGGACAAAACCAGGCGCCGGAACATTTTGACCAATGGCTGGAAGATCAGCAACTCCAGGAATGTCTCCAGAAAATCCGGCATAAAGTGCTGGTGATGTCCGGGAAAGGGGGAGTGGGGAAGAGCACGGTCGCCGCCAATATGGCGATTTCCCTGTCTTTGTCAGGGAAGCGTGTCGGACTTCTGGATGTGGATATTCATGGGCCGAGCATTCCCGGGATGCTGCATCTTGAAAAGGCCGAGATTCAGATGAAAAACGGCATGATCCAGCCGGTTGAACATGCTGGACTCAAGGTCATGTCCGTCGGATTCCTCTTGAAAAACCGGGATGACGCCGTCATCTGGCGTGGCCCCATGAAAGCCAGCGTGATCAAACAATTCCTCAAAGATGTCGAATGGGGTGAACTGGATTATTTGATCATTGATTCCCCGCCAGGTACGGGGGATGAGCCTCTCTCGGTTGTTCAGCTTGCAGAGCCCGTGGATGGCGCCGTCGTGGTCACCACCCCCCAGGCGGTGGCCACCGCCGATGTCCGGAAATCCATTAAGTTTTGCAAACAATTGAATCTGCCGGTTCTGGGCGTGGTTGAGAATATGAGTGGCTTTGTGTGCCCGAAATGCGGGGATGTCACCGACATTTTCACGACCGGGGGCGGCGAACGTATGGCGGCCGAAATGGCGGTGCCCTTTCTGGGCCGGATTCCGATTGACCCCGCCGTGGGGTTGGCATGCGATGCCGGGACTCCGTTTGTTTATCACTATAGCAAAACGGAGACCGCCAAGGCCTTCGAACGGGTGATCGCACCCATCCTGTCGCTGTCAGTAAAGAAAGAGATCCCTCTACAACCTCAAAATAAGGAGACGATGATGAAGATTGCCATTCCCATTGCCGAAGGAAAACTTGCCATGCATTTCGGGCACTGTGCGGAATTCGCATTTGTTGACGTGGACTTAACGACGAAGGCGATTACACACCAGCAGCGCCACACCCCCCCACCGCATGAGCCGGGCGTATTGCCGCGCTGGCTGCACGAGCAGGGAGTTCAGGTCATTCTTGCGGGCGGCATGGGCAGTCGCGCACAGGCTTTGTTCGCCGAAAACGGAATCAAGGTCATGATCGGTGCGGCCAGCGAATCGCCTGAGATTCTGGTGGCAGCTTACCTCGCCGGTACCCTGCAAACCGGAGCCAATGTGTGTGATCACTAAGCAAAGACAGGTAAAAATGGCGCATTTGCGGGACGCACACCATGCCGGTTGCATCGTGTGCGGAGCCCGTAATAAATTGGGGCTTAAGCTCGCTTTTCAAACGTGTGAAGATGGGAGCATTGAGGGCCGGTTTACCTGTCGCCGTGTGTTTCAAGGGTATGACGGCCTGTTGCACGGCGGGGTGATTTCAGCCGTCATGGATAGCGCGATGACGAATTGCCTCTTCGCGCATGGCATTACCGCTGTGACAGGTGAACTGACTGTGCGCTTCCTGCTCGCCGTCGGCTTGAATGAAGAGGCGGTTGTGAAAGCGCATATCGAAGAGGCGCTAGCTCCGTTATATCTTCTGAAGGCCACTCTGATTCAGAGTGACCGGATTGTCGCGCGTGCCACCGCAAAGTTTATGGAACGTAAAACAGACAAATTAGAACGGGGTTGACACAATTCTCGTTGTTAAACAGCACTATTTGACTTTGTTTAAGGGGTAAACAAATGAGGAACAGGGTAATAAACAACATAAGAAAGGAAGCTGAAGAAATGAGTGAACAGAACATCAGGTTGCCATTGATTGGGGAACTCGCTCCGTCCTTTGTGGCGGAGACGACTCAGGGACCGCTTAATTTTCCTGGTGATTATAAAGGGAAATGGGTGGTGTTTTTCTCGCATCCGGCGGACTTTACGCCGGTGTGTACCACGGAGTTTATGACCTTTGCCTCGATGCAGCCGGAGTTCGAAGCCCTTAACTGCAAGTTGCTCGGACTCTCGATTGACAGCACCTACAGCCACATTGCGTGGTTGCGGACGATCAAGGAGAAGATCGACTACAAAGGCATGAAGAATGTCGAGGTGACCTTTCCCGTTATTAGCGACCTGACCATGGAGGTTTCCAAGGCATTCGGTATGCTTCAGCCTGGTGCCAGCAACACCCAGGCCGTGCGGGCGGTGTTCATCATTGATCCGGACAGCAAGGTGCGTGCGCTTCTGTACTACCCCCTCAGCAATGGCCGGAACATGCAGGAGGTCAAGCGGTTGCTGATTGCCATGCAGTATTCCGACAAACATAAGATCGCCACCCCTGCCAACTGGCAACCGGGCGACGATGTGATTGTTCCGCCTCCCGGCTCCTGCGGTGTGGCCAAGGATCGCATGACCAAGCCTGATCCCGACGTGAAGTGTCTCGACTGGTTCATGTGCCTCAAGAAATGCCCGAAATAAACAGCCCCGTTGGCGCGGCCGGCCCAATGAAAAAGCCGGCCGCGCTTCAATGTGACATGATAGATGCGTCCCGAGATACCTTCGACCGACATGCGGCAGAGTACGACCTTTGGTTTGACCGACATGTATTTGCCTACGAGTCGGAACTGGCCGCCATTCGTTCTCTCGTCCCGAGTCTGGGAAGCGGAATAGAGATTGGCGCGGGGACTGGCCGTTTTTGCGTGCCTTTGAATATTGAGATAGCGCTCGAGCCTTCAGCCCGTATGGCGGCTATTGCCCGGAGCCGTGGTGCCCGGGTTATACAGTCTGTGGCCGAGCATATACCGTTTTCTGAACAGACTTTTGATTTCGCGGTCCTGATCAATGTTCTGTGTTTCGTGGTCGACCCATTGACCGTTCTGCATGAAGCTCGCCGCATCCTCATGCCCAATGGGCATGTCGTGGTAGCCATTATCGACAAGATGAGTCCTTTGGGTTGCGCGTATGAAGCTCGCAAACACGTCAGTCGCTTCTATCAGCATGCTCGGTTCTATTCCACCACTGAAGTCACGGAGTTTCTGGAACAAGGGGGATTCGAGGTCTGTCACTGCTGCCAGACCATCTTCTCCGCACCGGAGGACATGAGTAAACCTGATCCTGTTCTGGATGGGCACGGAACAGGCGCTTTTGTTGTTATCTCGGCAGTCAAGGTTGGTTAAACAGTATTAGCAGAATAGCCCCTTCGGAAAGGGAAAGAAACAATGAAACTCGGCGAGACAAAAAATTCACAAGGGAAAGAGGTTTTAATTTCAAGCGATCGGAATCATTCACACCCCGCACAACGCCTGCGGGGGTACACCCATTTCGCATCTGCCACACCAACAAGCCGTAGCAACATCCCCATGACACAGTACCAGATAGCTCTAAGAGGTGAAATCAGCCCCGCCATGATTGCGGCGGCCTGGCGTGAAAACGTCGCCCCTGAAATTGTCCGTGACCGTATTGCCGATGGAACGGCTGTTCTTCCTTCTAATCCCGCGCACCGAGGACTTCATCCGGTCGTTATCGGGCGCGCCTTTACGACCAAGGTCAATGCCAACATTGGCCGGTCGACGGAGAAATCCGGGACTGAGGCGGAGCTCGAGAAATTGTACGTGGCCATAACCGCAGGTACCGACGTTCTGATGGATCTCAGTGTTGGTTCCAATCTGGATCTTCTGCGTCGCGCTTTGCTGGGTCAATGCCCGGTTCCGTTCGGCACAGTGCCGATCTATGAAGCGTTCTCCAGGGTTGAGGGCGACATTCATGCCCTGACAGAGGAGGTGCTGTTGGAGGTCATTACCGAACAGGCCGAGCAGGGGGTGGACTTCATGACGATTCATGCAGGTCTGTTGAGCGCTCATGTTCCTTTGGCGGCTAAGCGCGTGATGGGAATTGTGAGCCGCGGCGGGGCGCTATTGGCTCAGTGGATGAGTCACCACAAGCGTGAAAATCCTTTCCAGTCACGATGGCGCGAGGTTTTGGAGATCTGTCGAGAACATGATGTGACCATCTCTTTGGGTGATGGGCTCCGTCCTGGGTGTCTGGCCGATGCCAGTGACGCCGCGCAGTTTGCGGAACTGGATGAGTTGGGTCGGCTGGTCACGTTGTGCCGCCAGCAGGGAGTCCAGGTTCTGGTGGAAGGTCCCGGCCATATTCCGTTCAACGAAATTCAGATGAACGTCGAGATGCAGCAAAAGATCTGCAACGGCGCTCTGTTTTATGTGCTTGGCCCTGTAGTAACAGATATTGCGCCCGGATATGATCACATCACTTCCTGCATTGGTGCCACCATGGCTGCCTTCCATGGGGCTTCCCTGCTTTGTTATGTAACCCCCGCTGAACATTTGGGGTTGCCAACCGCCGAAGATGTCAAGGCGGGGATCATGGCGTATCGCATTGCCGCCCATGCCGCTGATGTTGCGAAAAAACTTCCAGGTGCACGGGAGCGCGATGATGCGCTCTCGCACGCCCGCAAGAAATTTGACTGGAAGAAACAGTTTGAACTCGCCTTGGATGGTGAAGCGGCACGGACGCGATATGAGCAGGCGCGGTGTCATCAAAATGAAGAATTCTGTTCCATGTGTGGCAAAGACTTCTGTGCAGTACGTAATTTCTCGCGATTGGATAGCCAGACATAATAGTCCGGAAATGAGCTTCTTTACAGTGAATATGCCAATAATAGTTTTAGCATCAGATGAGTATTTTGGGCAGATGAATGATCCGACGGCTTCAGCGTCGATCAAGGGGATCTGCGGTGATACGATGGAATTCTATCTGGTCATTCGAAACGACCGGATTGAGGACGTTCGATACTTCACGGATGGATGCGGCAATACCCGCTCATGCGGTCATGCCGTAGCGCGCCGGGCGAAAGGCCGCAATGTTACGGATGCCCTGTCGATTAGTGCCGGCGAGATCATTCGGTCCGGTGAGTGTGAATCGGAAGAGGGTCGGCACTGTGCCGTTCTTGCCGTGACGACGTTTTATCGGGCAATCGTTGATTATTTACTGACACCTTGAATGATAAAATATCCATGAAAACCAACCTCGAATGTATACCGTGTCTCGTGCGTCAGGCGGTAGAGGCCGTTGAGATGTCGTCAACCGATACCGTACTAAAAGAACGGCTGCTCAGGCGACTGCTACGTGAAATTTCCGACGCCGACTGGAATGCGATGCCTGTGGCGATTTCGCAACGCTTGCAACGACTTGTCCGGCAGGAGACGGGACAGGCCGATCCTTATCGTTTGCTCAAGGATCAGATGAACCGGATCGCCCTTGATCTGTTGCCCGCCTTGGTTGAAATGGCGCGCCGCCATTCAAATCCCCGCGAGGCCGTGGTGCGTCTGGCGATTGCCGGAAACCTGCTGGACGCCGGATCGAAGAGCCGGATTGCGCTGGAGGATTTGTCGGGTCATTTAGACGCCGTGTGGGACAGGCCGCTCGTTGGCTGTGTTTCCGATTTGTTTAAAGCCGCTGCAGAGGCGCGTTCTATTCTCTATCTGGCTGACAACGCTGGTGAAATTGTGTTCGATCGCCTGCTGATTGAGGCGCTTCCGCTTGAAAAAATCAAGGTGGTGGTGCGTGGATATCCTGTCATCAACGATGCCACTCTGGAGGACGCACAAGCGGCCGGTATTTCTAAACTCGTACCCGTGATCACAAACGGGTCAGACGCGCCGGGAACGTTAATTGAGGAGTGTTCCGGGGAATTCCGCAATTTGTTCAATCAAGCTGACTTGATTATCTCCAAGGGGCAGGGCAATTACGAAACCTTGTCGGGGTCGGGCAGGCCCATTTTCTTCCTGCTCACCGTCAAGTGTCCCATGATCGCCGCTGACATTGGCGCTGCAGTGGGTGCGCTGGTGGTCAAACGTGATGGAAATGTAGTGAACACATGAAACGGACCATGTCAGATTTGATTATAACGGAGAATCTTAACGTTCTTGAGTTGGTGCCCCTGGTGACTCCCGCTGAACTTAAGCGCGAATGCCCTGCCTCACTCGACATCCTGAAGACCGTGATCGATGCCCGTGCCGTCATCCGGCGCATCCTTTCCGGTGAAGACCAACGACTCATGGTCATTGTGGGACCTTGCTCGATCCACGATCCCGTCGCGGCCATTGACTACGCACGGCGTTTAAAAGCGTTGTCTGATGAAGTTGCAGAAACACTGTTTGTCATTATGCGTGTGTATTTCGAAAAGCCCCGCACGACCGTTGGGTGGAAGGGGCTGATTTATGATCCGCGCATGGATGGCTCAGCAGACATGGCATGCGGTTTGCGAACCGCACGCCAGCTTCTTCTCAACATCAATGCACTCGGGCTTCCTGCCGGCACAGAGATGCTGGACCCGATTGTCCCGCAATATATCGCTGATCTTGTTGCCTGGACGGCCATTGGCGCCCGAACCAGTGAATCGCAGACCCATCGCCAGATGGCCAGCGGGCTCTCCATGCCGGTTGGATTTAAGAATCGGACTGACGGCGATGTGCAGGTGGCGGTAGATGCCATACAAGCGGCCCGGAATCCTCAGAGCTTCCTGGGTATTGACGGAGACGGCCGCACCGTTATTGTTCGCACGGCCGGTAACCCTGGAGGGCATATGATTCTTCGTGGTGCCCGTAACAAGACCAATTTTGATAGTCAAAGTGTGTCGCTCGCAGCAGACCGAATGCAAGCGTCTGGTCTGCGGCCCAGCATTCTGGTCGACTGCAGCCATGGTAACGCCAATAAACGGTTTGATAAACAGGAACTGGCGTGGAATGCCGTCCTTGAGCAACGACGCCAGGGAAGTCAGACGCTGATCGGGATGCTGCTGGAGAGCCATTTGTCCGAAGGTAATCAAAAGATTTTTGCGAATTCATCCGCACTCCACTATGGCATTTCAGTGACGGATGAATGTGTGGGGTGGGAAGCCACTGAGCGGATGCTGCGTCATGCGGCAGGCGTTATGCGGAGTGAGATGGGCTGAACCAATGGAGGCGAGTGTCGCTATTCAGGTTCGATAAGTTAACAAAAGCAGGAGGTTATTATGGGTACAACAGGTAGACAGATTGTCAAGGATGCGGATAAGATTATTGCGATGCTGAACAAGCTTTATTGTGATGAGTGGCTCGCCTACTACCAGTATTGGCTTGGTGCCAAACTCGTGAAGGGGCCAATGAAGAATTCCGTTATGGCGGAACTGAATCAGCACGCATTGGATGAGCTCCGTCATGCAGGGATGGATGCCGACCGGATCATCCAGCTGGGCGGAACTCCAGCGCTCAGTCCTGACATTTGGCTGAAGCTGACGAACTGTAACTACGATGCGCCGAAGGATCCCTACGTCAAAGTGATTCTTGGCCAGAATATTCGCGGTGAACAATGTGCCATCAAGCACTACAACGATTTGCTCAAGTTCACCCGTGACCGGGATCCGGTCACTTACAATATGGCCCTGCAAATCCTGCAGGACGAAGTCATGCACGAGGAAGACTTACAGAGCCTCAATGAAGATATGGTCTTGATGGCCAGGCGTGGCGTGAAATAATTATCCGTAGCAAAGGTCATGGGGAGGAGGAGCTTCTCCCTCCCCAACCACTGCGAACATTGCGGACGGAGCAAATGTGCACGGCCATGGAGACTTGGACCGGTCCTTTCGGTGATCGATTCACCTAGAGATTGGTTGATGCCAGAAAGTCCCAAGCGAGGTGGTGGCGAATCCCGTTGCGGGTTCCGAACTCAACATCGTCCATCGAAATGACCAGTTTCGGGAAATTATCACGGATGGCTTCAAGGCTGCGGTAGCCGATTATGGCTTCGGAACCTTTTCCAGCACGACCCCCTGGGCGCGCAGTCTGTCCCGGAATTTAACAGGATTTTTCTTGAGCGCTTTTACGCAAGGAACACAGCAGACATAAATCCGCTCCCCTTCATGGTCGACATACAGCCGGCTGCTGACTTTTCGCCCCTCCATGACAGGACAGAGCGTTTGTGAATTCGCCGTGATGCGGTTGGCTTCCCCCCCCTCCGAGAAGGACGCCAACATCATCACGGCGGTAAGATATACCCGGAATTTCATGAGTGATTGATTAGAAAGAAAATCCAGTAATCATCCGGACCTGCAGGTCGTCGGTGTTATCATTCAGTCCGGCGGCCATGCCGAGAGAGAGCCATATCTTTTCAGTTTCCACGGAAATGACCGGGCCTACTGCGTGTTCGACTTCTGAATAACTTCCTTTGGCTTCCAATCCCAGGCTTACGGCGGACACAATGTCATAGCTGATACCTGCTGCATACCCATGCTCGGTATCCGCATCTCCTTCAAGGGCGCGCTCAATGATCTGGTTATAGGCGATATTGAAATTGCCAATATCTTTGGCCAGAACAAGTTTAGCCTCCACGACATCTGCTTTGTCGGGAGCCGCATTCATGATGTATTCGGCATAAATCAAGGGATCGATAATGTAGTCACCTGTTTTGGTTAGCTTGTAACGGCTTCTGAGTTTGAATCCCTCGTAATTGAACTCTGATTCTTCATCGGATTCATAGGTTTGTTTCCACATCTGGTACATGCTGATGTCCCAGTTATCCAGCAAGCCATACTCCAACTCAACCTGATGTTGCCATGTGCTGTCATCCGATGCACCGGTGTCCGGCACCTTGGCGGTCAGGTAATATTCACCCTCCGCCATTCCTGCGGGCATGGTGATGCTTTCATACGTCCATACATAACTCCTTCTGTCAGCATGACTGGTTGCTGTCAATCCTGCCATCATGACCGCCATTACAAACCCAACTTTAGCTCTATTCATTTTCTGTCTCCCTTTCTTGTTGTTGTTTCTGCCCCGCATTAAGGTTACTGCTTTCTGGGCTACTGCAAGATGAGTGCGGTGAACACCCTTCAGAACAGCCCTGACAGCCGCCCTTCTTGTTGGTTACCTGTTTCCAGAGTGATCGTGCAATGCCAAGTAACGCCAATCCAACCAGACTCAGAACGATGATGGTCTCGATCATGTTTAGCCGCCTTTCAGATGCCGATCCCCAGAACTTTGCCCACCTGGTACACCACCAAGGTCAACACGTAGGCCATAACGGTCAGGCCTCCTAATTGAAACAGGGCCCATCCCCATGAATTGCTTTCGCGTTTGGTGACCGCGATGGTTGCCATGCAGGGGGCGGAGATAAGCATGAAGAGCATGATGCAGAAACCGACCAATGGCGAATAGTTGGCCCGCAGTTTGTCGCGCAGGGACTCGGATTCTTCGTCGGCTTCGCCAACCGAGTAGACGATCCCCAATTGAGCCACAAAGACTTCTTTCGCGGCAAAAGCACCGATCATGGCCGTGCCGATCCGCCAGTCGAAGCCCAGCGGCTTGATTACCGGTTCCATGGCATGCCCGATCCGGCCGGCGATGGTGTGGGATAACTCGGCTGCCTGTTGAGCCTCGGGAGTGGTGAAGGGCGCGGCTTCCGGCATTTTGGGGAACGTCGTTAGCGCCCAGAGGATAATGGAGACCCCGAGAATCATGGTCCCGGCCTTCTTGAGATAGATGCCGGCGCGTTCCCACATATGGATGGCCATCCCCTTCAGGGTTGGCATCCGGTAGGGGGGGAGTTCCATGACAAATGGTACGGATTCCCCTTTGAAAAGCGTCGAACGCAAGATCTTGGTGCAAATGATCGCGAGGAGAATCCCGATGATGTAAATGAGCCAGAGCATAGGCGCCCGCCATACCTCAGGAAAGAACGCGGGGATAAGTAAGGCGTATATCGGTAGTCTGGCGCCGCAACTGACGAGGGGAAGCACCAGCATTGTGGTGAGGCGATCCCGCTGGTTTTCCAGTGTTCGCGTTGCCATGATGGCCGGGACGGAACAGCCTAATCCGGTCAGCATGGGAATAAAGCTTTTTCCATGGAGCCCGATCTTGTGCATCAGGCGGTCCATCAGGAAGGCGACTCGTGCCATATAGCCAGAGTCCTCGAGAACCGCGATGGCCAGGAACAGCAGCAGGATATTGGGCAGGAAGACCAGCACGCCGCCCACGCCGGCAATGATGCCGTCCACCAGAAGTGATTTCAGCAGGCTGTCGGACCCCTGCGGCCAAAAGCCAGACACCATATGGCCAAGCCACCCGAAAAGGATGTCCAGCCACTCCATGGGCGGGGTGCCCACCGTGAAGGTCAGCCAGAATACCAGGTACATGAGGCCGAGGAAAATGGGGAGTCCCCACAACCGGTGAATCACAATCTCATCAATGCGATCACTGCGCGTGTGCCGGGACTCAATGGTGGAGCGGACCGCCTCCTGGCAGGCGCCCGAAATAAAGCCATAACGGCGATCCGCTATGATCATTTCCGCAGAATCACCGAGTACTGCTTCCAGCCGGGTGCATTCCTCTTGGATGGCTGTCAGGATGACAGGGTTGGATATTTTCCCAGTTACTTCCTTGTCAGCTTCAAGAAGTTTGATGGCCGTCCAGCGAACTTCACGATCGTTGATAAAGTTCAAATCTTGCTTAAGGAGCCGACTGATGCGAGTAATGGCTTCTTCCAGGTCTTGCCCGTACTGGATGTCGGGCATGCTGCGTGGCTTGCCCTGATGGGCGGCATGAACGGCGGTGGCGAGCAATTCCCCGATCCCGCTCCCTTGATGTCCGATGGTTTCCACAATAGGGGCGCCCAGCAGGGCTGAGAGCAGTTCCAGATTGAACTCCAATCCTCTTTGCCGTGCCACATCACTCATGTTGAAAGCAAGAACGACGGGCCGCCCAAGCTCCATGACTTGTAAGGCGAGATACAAGTTACGCTCCAGGTTGGAGGCATCAATGACGCTCACCACGACGTCCGGCTTCTGATCCACGATGAAGTTCCGAGCTACGAGTTCCTCGATAGAGTAGGCCGTTAAGCTATAGGTTCCAGGGAGATCTACGACGATGACTTCCGTATCACCGGATGTGCAGAGCCCCTCCTTCTTTTCAACGGTTACCCCGGGGTAGTTGCCTACGTGTTGCCGGGAGCCGGTCATGCTGTTGAATAAGGTGGTCTTTCCTGAATTAGGGTTTCCAACCAGAGCCAATGTGAGTTTTTGGTTCATTTACAATTATTCCTGTATTCAGTGTGCGTCATTAAGGTTTATAAAAAAGTTCGGAGTGCCGAACATTGTGAATAAAAAAATGCCTCCGGAATCATTCGACCGACATTTTTTCGGCCATTCCTCTGCCCAGCATCATGCGTCCTCCTTTAAGGGCGATGACGACCGGGCCATTGCGATCATTCTGTTGAACATTGATGGTCACTCCGGGGACAAGTCCCATGTCAGCCAGGCGGGTCGCAAGGCTATGGCCTTCCCTGATACGGCGCAATATAACGACGCGTCCGGTGGGGACGGCACTTAAAGGCATATAGCAGGCTGGGTTTATGGTAATCATCCGGATATTTCTTTCTGTATGACGGTGATGCTGGCCGCTTCTTCCTTGCGAAGGGAGAGGTGGTAACCTTTGATTTTGACATCTATGGGATCCCCCATCGGGGCAACACGAATGACTTCAATTAAACTGCCTTTAGTGAATCCCATGTCAATAATGCGGCGTTTGATGGCTCCGGAACCTGCAACTTTTTCGATAAGCCCTGACTCGCCGGGCTTGAGCTCGCTCAGGAAGGTTAAATCAGTATGGTGATCAGTTTTTTCAGGCATGGTTCTGACTTCCTTTAGACTTTGTAAGATGCAGCTTTCGCAGTTGCTCCGGGTATGCCCGGCTTCTTTGCATTGATAGCCGAACCCTCGCACCCATTTTGCGCCCGCTTTAGGGCAGGTTTCCACAAAAGCTGCAAATTCCAGAAGTCGGTCAACAATCGTTTTGGAGACGCCGTGCTCCATGCGGCAGGCCGCCTCATCCGCCTCCTTGTCGTCAATAGCAAGCACGCTGACAAAGAAGTTTCTCAAGGCTTCGTGACGCCAGAGCACTTTGGAAGCGACTTCCGTCCCGTCCGGGGTGAGGGTAATGAAGTCGTAAGGCGCATAGTTTACCAGGCCCCGTTCGCTCAAGGCCTGGAGCGCGCCCGTCACCGAGGAGCGATTGACCTTCATGCATTCCGCAATGTCCTTGGCCCGCGCGACCGAATGCTTGCGGATAAGGATCAGAATGGTCTCAAGGTAATTCTCCATATTCGAACTTAAAGCGTGTGTTTCCATGGCTGATTGACCTTCCCTGAATGTTTGGAGCGACTAACATATTACGGAATGGCGTATCTTGTCAACTTTTTTTAGGGGAAATCCTGATGACTGAATCAGGGGATGCCTGACTTTACTTTTGTGGATTCCGACATAGTATTCCGACTACGTGCGCGTTTAAATTTAATCAGGAGAGAGCCCATGAGCAACGAAAGCAAGTGCCCGGTAACTGGTAAAACTCGTGAACAGGTCTCGGGCAGTGGCCCCTCGAACCGGGAGTGGTGGCCTAACCAGTTGAATCTCAAATTACTCCACCAGCACTCCGTCATGAGCAATCCGATGGGCAAGGATTTCAACTACGCTCAGGAGTTCAAGAAGCTCGATCTGAAGGCGGTGAAGAGCGACCTCTACGCGCTGATGACCGATTCACAGGAGTGGTGGCCGGCCGATTTCGGTCATTACGGGCCGCTTTTCGTGCGGATGGCGTGGCATAGCGCCGGCACCTACCGCATGGGTGATGGCCGCGGGGGCGCGGGGTCTGGTGCCCAGCGCCTGGCGCCGCTCAACAGCTGGCCGGATAATGCGAATCTCGACAAGGCACGCCGGCTGCTCTGGCCGATCAAGCAGAAGTATGGCAGCAAGATATCCTGGGCCGACCTCATGATTCTGGCCGGAAACTGTGCGCTCGAGTCCATGGGCTTCAAAACGTTCGGTTTCGGCGGCGGGCGCAATGACGCCTGGGAACCGGAAGAGGACATCTACTGGGGGGCCGAGCGGAAGTGGCTGGACGACAAGCGTTACTCCGGTGACCGGGAACTCGAGAAACCTCTCGCCGCGGTACAGATGGGGCTAATCTATGTGAACCCGGAAGGGCCGAACGGCAATCCGGACCCGCTGGCTGCCGCCAAGGATATCCGTGAGACCTTTGCCCGTATGGCGATGAACGACGAGGAAACCGTTGCGCTGATTGCCGGCGGTCACACCTTCGGCAAAACTCATGGCGCCGGTGATGCGAAACATGTCGGACCTGAGCCCGAAGCGGCGGGCATCGAGGAGCAGGGCCTGGGCTGGAAGAGCCGCTTTGGTACGGGTAAAGGTGGCGACACGATCACCAGCGGCCTGGAAGTCGTCTGGACTACCACCCCGACGAAGTGGAGTAACAACTTCTTTTCGAACCTGTTCGGCTATGAATGGGAATTGACGAAGAGCCCGGCCGGTGCGAAGCAGTGGACCCCGAAGTACGGAGCAGGTGCCGGCACGGTGCCGGATGCGCATGACAAGTCCAAGCGGCACGCCCCGGCGATGCTGACCACTGACCTCGCCTTGCGGTTCGATCCGGCGTACGAGAAGATATCCCGGCGCTTTTTTGAACATCCGGATCAGTTTGCAGATGCCTTCGCCCGGGCCTGGTTCAAGCTGACCCACCGCGACATGGGGCCGCGCGCACGCTATCTCGGCCCGGAGGTTCCGGCCGAAGAGCTGATCTGGCAGGATCCCATTCCGGCCGTCACCCACAAACTGATCGATGCACAGGATATCGCCTCGCTCAAGGTCAAGATCCTGGCTTCCGGCCTGTCTGTATCGGAACTGGTTTCGACTGCCTGGGCGTCGGCGTCCACGTTCCGTGGCTCCGATAAGCGTGGCGGGGCGAATGGTGCACGTATTCGCCTGGTGCCACAGAAGGATTGGGCGGTCAACCAGCCGGCTCAACTGGCGAAGGTGCTCAAGGCCCTGGAAGTCATCCAGAGTGCCTTCAACAGCGCGCAGTCAGGCGGCAAGAAGGTCGCGCTGGCCGATCTGATCGTGTTGGGTGGGTGTGCGGCTGTGGAAGCGGCGGCGAAAAAGGCCGGCTGCGACGTGACGGTTCCCTTCACGCCGGGGCGGATGGATGTGTCACAGGCCCAGACCGATGTGGCGTCCTTCGCGGTGCTCGAGCCGGTTGCAGATGGGTTCCGCAACTACCTCAAGACCAAGTTCTCGGTATCAGCCGAGGAACTGCTGGTTGACCGTGCGCAATTGCTGACGTTGACGGCACCTGAGATGACGGTGCTCGTCGGCGGTCTACGCGTCCTGAACATCAATTACAACCAGACTCAACACGGCGTCTTCACCAAGCGCCCCGGGGCGCTGACGAACGACTTCTTCGTCAACCTGCTCGACATGCGCACCACATGGAAGGCGGCCTCGGAAGCAAGCGACCTGTTTGAAGGGCGCGATCGCGTCACAGGCGAGCTTAAGTGGGCCGGCACCCGTGTCGACCTCATCTTCGGTTCGAACTCCCAGCTCCGGGCGCTGGCGGAAGTCTATGGCTGCAAGGACTCCCCGCAGAAGTTCGTGCATGACTTCGTGGCCGCCTGGAACAAGGTGATGAACCTGGACCGGTTCGACCTTATCTGACGCCGGCAGGCGCCAGATGTTGATAAATTGCATGTGTAGAAAAGTCCAGTTCACTAGGCATTTCTGCGTTTTCTGCCGTTTTCTGCCTTTATAGGATTGTCATTTCACCATGAGTGTCATAGGCTGATCGTACAAACATGTCTAAGGGACTAACAAAAGCTATTGGCCTGTTTCTGTTCCTGCTGTTTATTGGCGGAACCCTTCTGATTCCTGTCATCCACAAGCTGCATTGTGAGGATCACGCTGCGGCTGGAAGTGACACCCATTGTCCCATCTGCCAGGTCGCCAACACTTCTTTCATTACTACGCTCCCGCTCAATGCCGGTAACATCGTTCAGCTAACCGTTGGATTTGTTCCTGAAGCGAGCCCGGTGTTCGTATCTGCGTTACTTTGGAATTCCGCCCAGGCGCGTGCACCTCCTGTCAGCTGACAATTTTACAGTGGTTGCAGTCTGTCAGGCGTCGGGCTTTTGCCCGCATTTCATAACTTTCCATTCTCAGGAGGATTCTCATGATTTTTCGTTTCTATGCCATTCTTTTTCTTTTCGCGATTTACATGATCGCGGGTACGCCATTGGCGTTTTCCCAAGGCACCCCTCAAACCGGTGGACTTTCCGCTTTTAACCCGGACCTTTCCCTTGTCATTGATATGTTTTATCACGCCGATGACTCGGAGGAGGGAGTTAGCCATATCCTCGAGGAGATGTCCGGATTCGGCCATACCCACGGCGACGAGGAGCATCACCACGGTGTTGAAGAAGGATTCAATCTCCGTCATGTGGAGCTTCAGCTCTCCGCCAGCGCGGATCCCTACTTTAAAGGCTCGGCCATTGCCGCAGTTGACGAAAAGGGGGCGGAACTGGAGACCGCCGAGATGGAGACAACCGGTTTACCCTATGGTTTCAAATTGAAAGGCGGCAAGTTCTACAGCGACTTCGGCTATCTCAATGCCCAGCACTCGCACCAGTGGGATTTTACTGATCAACCCTTGATCTATAAGCTCTGTCTTGGTGATCACGGACTGAATGACAAGGGCCTTCAAGCCACCTGGCTGGCACCCACGCCTTTCTACCTCATCGCGGGGGTGGAAGCATTCCAGGGTGATAACGAGACGATGTTCGCCTACCACGGTGAAGCCCCTTTGCCGGCCCACGACGGGCCCAGAGTGGGCGTCGCCTGGCTGAAGCTCAGCCCCAATCTGTCGGGGAATCATGCCCTCCAATTTGGATGCTTTGGTGCCTCAGGAACCCATCAGGAAGCCCACGATGGCGATGGGAACGGGGAAGAAGACCACTGGTTGGATGGGGATAACTCGTTCTGGGGCGGTGATTTCGTTTATAAATATAACGCTCCTTACGCCTATGCGCAGGGCGACTTTATTTTCCTGGGTGAATATTTTAATCGCCGCAAGGCGCTTGATGTCGTCGCCCACGACCTTAATCCGGCACTGGTCGGGAACAGCCGCACGGATAACCAGGATGGCTATTATCTCCAGGCCCTTTATGGATTTTTGCCCCGTTGGCGTGGAGGGCTCCGTTGGGAGCAGGTCGGGTTGATAAATGATTCCGAGTTGCCGGACGGAACGTCCGAACATTTCGGGAGCAGTTACCGGACCGGTGTGATGGTTGACTTCTCCCCGTCTGAATTCTCGCGCATCCGCCTGCAAGTCAGCGAAGGGTCCTATGAGACCGCTGATGGCAAACAGGATGTTGCTGAAGTCTACCTCCAGTGGATGCTTGCTCTTGGAGCCCACGCCGCCCACAAATTCTAACCAAAAAGGACTCACTATTATGAATCAAAAATCAATTTGGATACTGACTGTTGTTTTAGCCCTTTGTTCAGCTCAAGCCCTGGTAGCCGCCGGGAAAAGACTGAATGTGGTGGCCACCACTGCGGACTTCGGGGCGATCGCCCGCGAGATAGGGGGTGATGCGGTGCAGGTGTCCGTCCTGGCCCAGCCGGGTGAGGACGCCCATTTTGTAACACCGAAACCCAGCTATATCGCCAAACTTGCGCGAACCGACCTGCTGATTGAGGGAGGGGCGGAACTTGAGGTTGGTTGGTTACCGCCTTTGATTGAAGGATCACGCAATCCACGGTTAGTGCTGGGCCGGCCAGCGCATGTGGCCTGTGCAGAAGGCATTTCCATGCTTGAGGTCCCCTCCATCCGGGATCGTGCCCAGGGCGACATTCATGCCATGGGCAACCCCCATTATATGACTGACCCGGTGAATGCGCGGCAGGTGGCGGAACGGATTAGCAAGGCCCTTGCCGCAGCGGATCCCGACCAGGCTGACCAGTACAGCGCCAGACTGTCGGCCTTCTTATCCCGCCTCGACGCCAAATTGGCGATCTGGCAGAAACAACTGGAGCCGTTTAACGGAAAGCGCCTGACGGCTTTTCACAACTCATGGCCGTATTTTGCCAAACGCTTCAACCTCACGATCGATCTGTTTTTGGAGCCGAGACCGGGAATTCCTCCGTCTCCTGCCCATTTAGCCGATGTCGTTGTCACGATGAAGCGGGATGGCATCCGGGTAATCTTGGTTGAACCTTACCAGAATCGAAAAGTTGCCGAGACCGTGGCTCTCAAAACCGGGGCGGTTGTCCTGGACTTTTCCCAGTACCCGGGCGGTATTAAGGGAACGGAGGCGGGCTATATTGAATTTATGGATTATCTTGTAAACACCCTCACTGCCGCGTTGGGAGAGAAGCGGAAACCATGAGCGAGGCCTTTGAGATCATGGTGTGGCCCTTTGTGGCCTGCCTGCTGCTTCCCGGCTTGCTGGTGTACCTAGGACTCCACATTGTGAAGCGCGAGATCATCTTTGTTGATCTCGCGCTGGCTCAGGTGGCAGCTCTGGGAATTTGCATGGCCATTCTATTGGGGCATGATGCACACGATTGGCAGACCACGGCCTGGTCTGGCGCATTCACGCTGGCGGGGGCAGCCATTCTGACCCTGACCCGTCCCCGGGCAAAAGGAGGGCGAGTGCCCCAGGAGGCCCTGATCGGCATTGTGTACGTGGTGGCGGCGGCCGGGAGTTTCCTGCTCCTGAGTCGTAGTCCTGAAGGCAACGAGGAATTGCGCCGGACCTTGGTGGGTGAGATTCTGCTGGTTCAGCCTGGGGAAGTCATGCGTACCTTCGCCCTGTTCGTGGCTGTCGGGGTGCTTCACTTCGTGTTTCGCCGTCAGTTCTGGCAGCTCACGTTCGATCCCGAGAAGGGGAGCACGGACGGTCGGCGCATCTGGTTTTGGGATTTCCTGTTTTACGTCCTGTTTGGAATCGTGGTCACGAGCTTCGTCAGGATGGGTGGGGTATTACTGGTCTTCTCGTATCTCATCATCCCTGCGGTATGTGCCAATATCTTCGCAACAACGATGCGCGCCCGCCTCGCCGTGGGTTGGGTCGTGGCGACATTAGCGAGCGTGGCGGGACTGTATGCCTCCTATCGTCTTGACCTGCCGACCGGGGCGGCGATTGTGTGCGCATTGGGGCTGGCTTTATTGCTGTCTTCCGCGGTCAGGATATTCCAATCCACTGACCACGTCTGAAACAAGAGAGGAAGTGGCGCCCAGATGAAGTCTCATTCTAGCCTCAAAGCAATTTGCGCAACCTGTTTAGCATTGACTATCTGAGTGTTTCTACGATTGGGGTAACGGGCGGTTCTGGCGCTGTCTCAGGGGGGAGCTCAGGGTCCAAGACCGGCGCAGGGGATTCCGTTACCGTGACCGGTGTTGGCGGCTCTGGCGTCAGAGCCGGAGGCGGGTCTTGGACTTCCATCACGGGCGGAGCAGACGGAGGCGGC
>JBAWZF010000045.1 GCA_037143175.1 bacterium | reverse complement strand
AACCCACTCGTGCCTACCGTCGCTAAACGCTCCGGCGGCACAATGTGAACGTTGGCCACTACAGATGAATTGACGATATGTACAGAACACTGTACTCTTCTGTACAGATTGGAGATTAACTATGACAACCGTAACTTTAACCGAATTCAGAAGCCATGCATCAGGAATGCTGAGCCGGGTGGAACATGGCGAAACATTACTGGTGCTCCGGCATGGTCGCCCTATTGCAGAGGTGACACCCATTGTGAGTCAAAACAAGGAACAATCCTCATGGAAAAGGCCAGCGTTGCGCCTCTCGACAAAAGGAATGAGCCTCTCTGCAGCCATTCTGGCGGAGCGCGATCATGAAAGCGTATCTTGATTCCTCTGCTTTTGCGAAACGCTTTATCGAAGAAATCGGGAGCAATGGAGTCGAGTCCATTTGTGCCCAGGCATCGGAACTCGGCCTGAGCGTGATCTGTGTGCCCGAAATTATTTCCGCACTGAACCGCCGCCGCCGTGAACACGCGCTGACCCAGGATCAATACAATGTCGCAAAAAAGCGGTTGCTTGATGATGTCCGCGACGCAGACATCATTTTCCTCACTCCAACGGTGATTGGGTCAGCTATCATGATCCTTGAGGCAAGCCCCATTCGGGCGATGGATGCCCTGCATGTGGCTTGCGCACTTGAATGGGGGGCGGAGTTGTTTGCCTCATCCGACAAAAAGCAACTCCAGGCGGCAAAACGAGCCGGAATGAAAACTAAACAGATATAAACGGCCAACCACACCTCGGAGTTTACGTCGCTGACGCGCCGAAACTCAAGGTGAACGTTGTGCAGTTGAAATTATGATTTGAACTTGTATCCCATTTGTGCTACATTCGCATATAAGAATGGAGATGTGTATATGAGCAAGAGTGCGATGTTAAGAGCAAGGCTTGAACCGGAATTGAAGCATGACGCCGAGGCAATATTTGCCCGTCTTGGGCTGAACTCGACTCAAGCTATAACGATATTTTACAGGCAGGTCGAGCTTCATCAAGGGCTTCCCTTTAATGTCACCGTTCCATCAACTACCACGGCACGGACATTCGACGCCACCGACGAGGGGCGCGATCTGGTTGTCTGCAAGGATGCAGCTGACATGTTCAAGAAGCTGGGTATCTGATGTATACCCCGGTTTACACAAAGCAGTTTGAGAAAGATCTCAAGCTCTGTAAGCGTCGCGGAAAGAATCTGGAGAAGTTCAAAATCCTCGCCTGCACTTTGATTTCCGGACAAACTCCGGATCCCATTCATCGTGATCACAAACTTCTCGGTAATTATTTGGGGCGTCGTGATTGTCATATCGAATCCGACTGGCTCCTTATTTATAAAATCGACAGCAAGTTCATCGTTTTTGAAAGAATGGGAACCCATTCGGACTTATTCAAGAAATGAAGTCGCACAACCAGGCCTCGCACGCGACGGCGAGTACGCCGCGCATGAAGGCTGGCGTTGGGCCAAGAAAATAGGAGATAACAGAAAAATGAAGAAAATGAGCATTATTTGTGTAGCGCTGATGTGTGCGAGCCCCCTGTTTGCGAAAGACAGCATCAAAATTGATCCTGATAAACAGACGATTATTGAGGCCGAGGATTATTCGACCCAAAAAAGCGCCGATTCACATGCTTGGAAAAAGATCAAAGGTGAACGGAAAGATGACCCCGCACATATTTTGGCAGCGCCAAGCAATAACACCGTTTATGATTTGAAGAAGAAAAACTTCGAAAAACGCAGTCCATGTGTTTCGTACGCCCTGAATTTTCTCAAGGAGGGCACCTACTATGTGTGGATTCGTGGACTTGGCGAGGCGGGGGGTGCCTCGGTCGCTGTCGGTTATGATGGCGTATTGCTGAAATCCCAGTTTGTGGGTTTCTTCGGTGCCAAGTATGGCTGGCTCGGAGGTTTCCCGGACGGTGATCGCATTACGCTGACAGTAGAAAAATCAGGGGAACATATTCTTGGTCTTTGGATGGTTGAGGACGGCGTGTGTATTGATAAAATAATTATATCGGCAGATCCCGGATATGACCCGAACGATCTCTGAATTGGAGTGTCAAAAGGAAGCTGACAATCCGGCTTGAGGAAGCCGTCAGACATGATAATGTTTCAGCATGAAGCAGAAGCTGTATTTAGAGACCACTGTAGTCAGCTATTTTACCGCACGGCCAAGCCGGGACTTGCTTGTCGCGGGACATCAGGAAGCGACCCGTGAACTTTGGCCAAGTTTGACCGCCGTATATGATACGTATGTATCTGCGTTGGTTTATGAGGAAGTAGCGCGCGGTGACCTGGATCAGGCGTCCAAACGATTAGAGGCCATTTAACCTTTCCTCATGTTGGATATTGATGATGAGGCGCGTGAATTGGCGGAGAAGATTGTTTCGGGAAATGGTATTCCCAAGGAATACCCGGAAGATGCACTGCACATTGCAGTCGCCGCAATCAACGGAATAGCCGTTATCGTAACTTGGAACTTCGCGCACCTCTCCAATCCTTTCACCCGAATGATGGTTCGGCAGATTGTTGAAAACGAAGGGTATGTATGCCCTGAAATATGCTCCCCCGAGGAGCTTCTGGAGAATGAATTATGAACGATCCCATTGTTCAAGAAGTCCGCAAACATCGCCTGGAGCACACCCTGCGATTCGGGGGAAATCTTGCGGCGATTTGCAATGAACTTCGCTCCATTCAAACCGCATCAGGTCACACCATTGTCCGGTTGACACCCAGACGAATGCAGCCAACCAAGCCTTCCACTTTACGTCGCTGACGCGCCGAAAGTGAAGGCTGACGTTCGGGATGATGAAAGTTGCGGATGAAGAATGATTGAGATATCATGTTTACAGTGTGAGGAGATAATCATGCATACTGCAATACCGCTGGACAAAATGGATGTGACCGAAAAACTTCGTGCGTTGGAGGAGATCTGGGATAGCCTCTGCCATTCACAGGCTGATGTTCCATCGCCTGAATGGCATGGTGACGTGTTGCGAGAGCGGGAGCAACGGATTCAGGAAGGAAAGTCGAAGTTCATTGATTTGGCTGAAGCCAAACGCAGGGTCTGGGATCAGGTGTGATGAACGTCACAGTCCTTGAGGATGCACTTGTTGATCTCGCTGATGGATATCGTTTTTACGAGCAGCAATCCGGAGGTTTAGGGATCTATTTTCTCGATTCTCTCTGGTCGGATATCGACTCTCTGGCTTTCTTTGGTGGTATACATCCAATCTATTTCGAATACCACAGACTTCTTTCAAAGCGATTTCCCTTTGCTGTATTCTATCGCGTGACGGAAAATGACGTGCAGGTGCGCGCAATCCTGGATTGCCGACGCAACCCGGCCTGGATTCGGAAAAGAATGAAATACCCCGAACCAGCTCTTTGACCGCGACGGCTCGCACGCTCGCCGCGGGTCAAGAGTCACGTTCGGCAAGAAGATCATATTATGTCTTGCAGACAGGGGATTGCGGATGTATCTTCATAGTATATACATCAGGAGATATGCGACATGATTACGAAGATTCAAAAGTGGGGGAACAGTTTGGCAGTACGGATTCCTCGGTCTGTTGCGCATGACACGCATTTGAGTTCCGGCAATTCGGTGGATGTGGGTGTACAGGATGGCCAGATTGTGATTGCTCCGGCAAGACGTCCTCGTTTCCGTCTCGATGAACTGCTTAAAGGTGTCACTGCGCAAAATCGGCATAGTGAGTGTGATTCGGGGATTGTCGTCGGACGGGAGGCCTGGTAATGGCTGCCTATTGTCCGAAGCGTGGTGACATTGTCTGGCTTTCTTTCACTCCGCAGGCAGGTCATGAGCAGGCGGGCCATCGGCCCGCATTGGTTCTCTCCCCGGAGTCGTACAATCGCAAGGTGGGCCTTGCCTTGTTCTGTCCCATAACCAGCCAGGATAAAGGGTACCCGTTTGAGGTTCGTATCCCGCAGGGATACGAGGTGTCGGGCGTGGTATTGGCTGATCAAGTCAAAAGTCTGGATTGGAAAGCTCGACGGGCAACCTTTTGCTGTGAACTTCCGGCAGGGGCTGTTCACGATGTCCTCAACAAGCTTGGCACACTGACTGATGAACCGGTCTCCTCGCGGAAGTACACGCGGAGCATCTTAGATATAGTCCTGTAAAGATGGCCGTGTTAACGAAGAACTCAATGGGAGCCGTCTCAGGAGATCCGGCTCTACTTCCTAAGGAGGGCTTTGCCCGCAACCCAACTGGAGGGCCGCCAGCCGTTTGTACAGCCTTGCTGTTGGTGACCACTACTTCCACCGGACCGGCAGACTTAAGTGAGAAATTAATTCTCATGCGAATCCGGCCTCCTCGAACTTGATACGCTGCGTGGACGTGGAGGTGGCGATGGCGTAGAGCCTGGCGAAATGGCCACTGCGGCCCAGCAGCTCGTCGAAGGTCCCCTGTTCGACCACCTGGCCCTGATCCATGACCACGATCCGGTCGGCATGGCGGATCGTGCTCAGCCGATGGGCTATGACAAACACGGTGCGGTCACGGCACAAGGCCTCGACCCCCTGTTGCACGATGCGCTCCGACTCCGCGTCCAGTGCCGAGGTCGCCTCGTCCAGGATGACCAGCCGGCTCCGGGTCAGCAGGCAGCGGGCAAGTGCCAGCCGCTGGCGTTGACCACCGGAAAGCTGTCCTCCGCCTTCGCCCACGCGGTGCTGGAGCCCATCCGTAAATTTCTCGATGAACTCCCAGGCTCCGGCTTGTTTGAGCACCCCGATCAGCTCCGCCTCGCCGACTTCCGGGTGGACGGCGCGGAGGTTGGCCTCGATCGTGGTGTCGAAAAGGAAGGGATCCTGGAGTACGACGCCAAAGAGGGTCCGGTAGTCTCGGACAGGCAAATCACGGATGTCCCGGCCATCCAAGAGGATCGCGCCGGATGTGGGATCGTAGAATCGAAGAATCAGGTTTGCCATGGTGGACTTGCCGCTGCCGCTGCGTCCCACGAGTGCCGTGGTCTTGCCAGACGGAATGTCGAGACTCACGTTCCGCAGCACCGGCGTCTCCCCGTAGGCGAAGGTGACGCCGCGGAACTCCAGCCGCGGCTGGAGGTCCGCCTGCATGACGGCGCCGGGCCGGTCGATGACCGTGCTATGGGTGTCGAGGATGGAGAACAACTGGTCGAAGGCTGTGCGGGCGCTCATGACCTGACCGTAGATGTTGGTCATGGCCGAAATCATGGAAATGAGCACTCCCTGGTAGCCGATGAAGGCCACGAGGGTTCCCAACGGAAAATGTCCGGCGTTACGGATTACCAGCAGGGAGCCGCCAAGGATCACCGCGGCCGTGATCAAGTAGCCGAGACCTTCGGTGACGAACCCGAGCTTCATCGATTCGAGCATGCTGGCCATCCATTTGCCCATCGCCGGCCGCAACTGCTGATGGAACTCCTGCTGCACCCGATCCTCCAGGGCGAAGGATTGGATGGTCTTGTGTCCGCGCAGTTTGTCCATGATCACATTGACGATATTCATGCCGGCCTCGTTGGCCGCCCGGGTCTTCGCGTAGATGCGTCCCGATAGCGCCTGGGCGGCCATGACATAGCCGATCCCCCCCGCCAGGATGACCACCGTCAGGGCCGGACTCAGATAGAGGCAGAAGCCCAGACTGAAAACCAGCCCGACCGCATCGGTGACCAGTTGGGTGAAAACCACCTGCATGAAATTGCCCAGGGTGTTGATCGAATTGCCGAACACCCGCTCGTACAGGAAGCCCGTGGGAAATTGACTGTGAAAACGCAGGCAGAGTTTCTGCAGATGGGCGAAACTGGTAGTCCTCAACTCGAAAATGAGGTCCTGTTGAATCCGGTACACGAGCATCATCGCCCAAAACCAGAGCTCCATGCGCACGAACATCACGGCCAGGAACACTCCGGATGCCGCCAACGCCAGCCGCCAGCTCTGCCGTGGAATCGCCTCGTCAATCACATACTTGGCGAACAACGGTTGCAAGGCGACGGCCAGGCCGACCGCGCCGACCAAGACTGCCGCCCAAGTGGCTCGCACCCGGTGCGGCTTCAGCAGCGGCCAAATCCGCCGGCCGATCTCGCCCCAGTTGTAGTTCTTGATGGTCTCGATCTGATCCATGATGGCTCTCCCTTACTCCCGGCATTCCTTGGCTCGAGGGCCGATTTCGGACAGGTCGATGGGCTGAAACCCCAGCTTCAAAATGGGAGAATCCGGGCGCAGTCGCCAATCGCTGTTCGCCTCGTCGACGAACAGCGGGTCTTCCCCGACCAGGTTGTCCTGCTCCGTGACGCCGTTGCTCACGCCTTTCGGCCAGCATTCGCTAATCCAGGTCTCGCAGCGCCAACAGATGTTGCGCTCGACGCGGTTGTTCTCAGGGGGCACGCCCTGACCCTCGGCGAAATACCGATCCACCCCGGCGATCTCCGGGTAGCGTTCGCCATAGGGCGACTCGTGGTGTCGCATGGCCGCGAGACTGGTCTTCATGGTCTGGTTGACCATGTTCTGCCAGACGGGATTGGGATCCATGCCACGGGCGTCGGCGTGGATCGCCGGTTTGCAGTTGACGAAGATGTTGTTCGCCACCACGAAATCGCGCCCCCCGCCGAGCATCAGACCGTACTGGCAATCGACCAGCACGTTCTCCTCGATCCGGGTGCCGCTGACGCAATCGTCCATGTAGATGGCGATGCTGCCCATGCCGACGCCGCCCATCTGATGGATGTAATTCCGGCGAATCACATTGCCGCGGAAGGTGTAGTCACGCCCGGTATAAATCGCCCCGGCGTCGCCGGTCTCCAGACAGACCCGGAAGATCTCATTGTTCTCGATCAGAAACTCGTTTCCCCAGAAGAGAATGGCGTTGTGAGGCGCGTCGTGGATCAGATTGTGAGCCAGGCGCATGCCGATGCCGCTGGCGTTGATGCCAGCGACATAGCAACGGCTCCACCGCGCGAAGTGGTGGATGTGGCAGTGGAGCACCTCGTGATGGCACGGCCTGAGCGAGGCGCGGTCGCCACCACTGACGCTGATCCCGCCGTCGCCGACGCCATAGATGTCGCAGCCCGTCACGGCATGATGGCTGCCGCCCTCTACCCGCACCGCCCAGGTGCCGAGGTTGCGGAGGGTGCAGCCGACGATGCGAACGCCGTTGCCGCCCTCGATGCCGATACCGCTGCCGCGGCCCGCTTCCAGGGTTATGCCGCGGAAGGTCACATGGCTGACCTCCTTCATCGTCACCAGCGGCTCGCCCAGAACCGACACCATGATATCCGCCCCGGCCAGCGGCGCAGGCGGCCAGAAGTAGAGAATCCCCGCCGTGCGGTCCACATAATACTCACCCGGTTGGTCGAGTTCCTCGAGGACGTTGAGGAAATAGAAGCGCTGACCTTTCGCAAAATGATAGAGCCCGTGGGGCGGCGCCGTCTCGACCACGCGGGTCACCGGATCCAAGCGCTGCACGCGTTCATAGGAATTTGCCCAGTCATAGGCCCAGTAGCCGTGGACCCAGATGTCATCGCTCGGCGCCCAGTGCTGCGGCCGGTCGCCATCGTAGGTGAACCCGCCGGTCAGATCGCCCGACTCGGCCCCCCATTCGTTCGTCATCGGCTTGGTGAAGCCCGTGATGGTGGTGAACTGCCCGACATCGGGCCACTGCGCCACGGTCATCGGCTGGTCGTTGAAAAATAATTCCAAGTGCGCCGGGGCGGTCTTCCGGCTGAAACCGCGCGAAACGAAAGCTCCGAAATCGGTGATGCCCTGGGCGCGCAGGTCGCACTGGACGATCTGGTCCCGGGCCGCTGGAGCCAACCGTTCCCGCACCGCGGGAGCCGTCACAGGGGTGAAGGCGGCCGGGTCAAGCCGTCGACCGCCGAGCAGGCGCACGGCTTCGCCAGGCCAGGCGCGATAGGTGACCGGAGCGGACACGGTTCCCGAATCCCCGGCGGTCAGTTCGAACGTCGTCGTGCGGACAACCTCGCCGCCGCGGAACCAGACCGTGACCCCGCCCGCGGGTAGGCCCGTCGTCCTCTTCAGCCGACGCACCGCATCACGGGCGGCCTCGAGCGACGCGACCGGTCCGTCAGTCTTCGCCGGGTTCGGTTCCGGCAGTGTCCCGCTCCAGGCATCGTTGCCGGAAGGGGAAACATGAATGTTGACTACTGTTTTCATTTTGTCTCACAAGTTTTCCGCAAGTATAGCAAAATCTTCCCGGGCGGCGGCTCTTTCTGAATTTTTATTGTTGCGATCTTAGGAAAACTGGCGAAAAGGTCAAGATCGGGTACAAACCCCCATTTTGAAGCGCTGATGAGCTCTCTGGGACACACAAACTGAATAGGCCATAGATAATTTCTGGCGCCTATTCCCATAATTATTTTATCAGGAGGCCAACCAAACCTTCGAATCTGGCGTGTAACAGTTTAGCCCCTTGCAACTGAGAAAAAATTCTGGCGGGCGGCGAGGGCCGCCTTTTTTGTTTTCAAAGGGGTAGTGAGCATCATGATGTGTTTGGTGGATTTCGGAAAAGAGCGGCTTGAGCGGTGGCGGGATTTTCAGTGAAAAGGGTGTAGAAAAATTTGAGCGGAGCTTTACCCTGGCGCTGTGCGGTTACCATCAGGCTTGAGATAATACCCTGAGAGATGGATCCCTCTGGCGAGCGAGTGCCGAAGGATATTTTCCGCATGATGACCTGGGGGCGGAGAGATTGTCTTGATGCAACAACTTTTTTAAAGAAATTTCAGTTTGAGCGCCCGCAAGGGGCTAAACTGTTACCTCTTATTGAAACTCACAGCGCGCGACTGAGAGAGACTCCCACCGTGCGGGGTGCCCCATTCTCACCCACATATCCGGAAGGGGCTAACTGGTAAGGGAAGGCGATGGGCACATAGTCCTGATCAAAGAGATTGTTAACCCATGTCTCCACACGCCAGAGGCGGGTTCCAATCCCTATACGGGTGTTGAGCAACACATAGTTGTCCTGAGACTCCCTGTTACTGGCATCATAATAGTAGTGTCCTGTCCCCACCCCTTCCACCCTGATAAAGCCGGTATATTTTGTATAAAGCGTTTGTGAATACTCGGTACCAGCGTGCCAGGTGAGGTGCGGGGCAAACGGAAGCTCGTTTCCACTGACATCCATGCCGGCGGACGTGCTATCAGAGCGAAACTCCGACGTCAACAACCCGAGCCCACCAAACAGTGTCAGCCCTGTCAGGGGCCTGACGCTTAATTCCAGCTCCCCTCCCTCGCTCCTGGCTTTGCCGGCATTGTCGATATAGAACACCCCCGGGGAACCCGCCGGCACATCTAGTTGCAGGTCGTCCCACTCCGTCCGGAACAGTGCCGCATTCGCCACCACCCGATTTTTCAGCCAGGCAGTCTTAAGCCCCGTCTCATAGGTCAAACTGGTTTCTTCATCAAACTCGGCATGCCCGGGTATCGCCAACGTATTAAAGCCACCCGCCTTGTACCCTTTTGAGACCTGAACATAGGGCAGAATGTCAGGCGTCATATGGTAACCAAGCGACGCGTGAGGACTGACCTGGTTGAAGTCCTTGTCGTTATCGGTGTCCGACCCCGGCATAAAGGCCGGATTAGCATACTGCCGTAAATCAGCCGAGCGGTTCTCGAAGTCATCGCGAAGACCAAGCCCCAACTCAAGACGCTCATCAAACGTGAACACGCTTTGTCCATAGAGACTCACTCCTGTGTCATTCAGATCCGTATCATCATGCTGCTGATAGGCCAGCGGCAACCCGAGCATCGCCACCGCACCGGGCCGATAGTCATTGAATGCGCGCTGCTGATAAGCGGAATGATAGGCCATCGTCCCCAGCAACCAGCGCATCGCCACCCGGTTCCCGAGATGGATAGGAGCCGCTTCGGCTGACGCCATTCGGATCTCCTGAATCCATGCCTGCTGATTCTCCTCATTATTGCGGCGGATAAGATCGGCGGGCGTCATATCCAGATCAGTCTGATCCTGTGAACGCCACCACTGGAAAGCGGTGATGGAGGTAAGATCCACTTCGTCGCCTTTTCGCGTGGCAGTGAAAACCGGCTGGGAAAGATCACGCTCGGAACTCCCCTCATAATCATGCGCAACGTGATAAGGCCGGGATCGCAGAGATGCCAGATCACCCAGCGCGTAATCGCCATCACGATCGGCCTCGCCATTGACGCTAAACCGGTAGCTCCAGGGCCCCTCATCAGGCCATAGCACCTGGGCACGGCCAAAAAAGGACTCACGGGTATCGAGCGTATTGCCGGTGACGTCATTTTTAGTATACCCATCGCGCGTGGAATACCCCGCGCTGAAACTCCCGGCCGTCTTTCCTAGGCCAACCGGCCCCTCTGTCGAGACACGGGTATCAAATAACCCGTGATCACCACCAGCTAGACTGACCGACGTCACGGGTTCACGACCAGGGAGACGCGGCACCACATTTATCGCTCCGCCAAGAGTATTACGTCCATAGAGCGCCCCTTGGGGGCCCCGCAGAAATTCTACCCGCTCCACGTCGAGAAATTCCTGATTGGCGGTGGCATAGGAAAGCTGGGGTACACCATCGATAATCGTGGTCACTGCGGCTGAATTCCGGCCTGACCCGATACCGCGTACATAAGGGAATGTCAGACGCCGAACCGTGAAATCACCCAAAGTCAGATTGGGAATAGTGCGGGCAGCATCACGTAAATCGTTTACCCCGGCCGACTTCATGCTGTCGGCGGACTGAACGGTCACCGCTCCCGGCACCGCCTGGAGCGGTTCGGTCCATTTACGCGCTGTGACCACTACCGTTTGAACCTCGGCGGTCTGAGCCTGAGAGGCGGGAGTAATCCCTTGTAGAGCGCTAAGCACCAGCACTGCATGGAAAACCTGCCAACCAAGATATTTTTGAATTTTCATAGGGGGAATCAAATAGTCTAATAGTGCTTCAAAATCAAACCGAAATACAGGATAGTGCAGGGACAGTGGGCAGTGGGCAGTAAGCAGAGGGCAGTAGGCAGATTGGAGATTTAGATGAAACGACAGTTCTTATTCAGTGGCATCGTGTTGGGTGTTCTTGTAACGGGGAAAATACTGGCTGCAGATCAAAAGGACTGGCCTCAGTTCCGGGGTTCCAATCAAGATGGGATTTCACAGGACTCCCAATGGAATCATCAGGCCGTTTCGAACGGCGGCAAAATTTCCTGGAAGACCAATGTTGGCAACGGTTATGCCGGCGTGGCTGTGTCGGGCGAGAAGGTCTTTACGACCGGAAATAAAAACAACCAGGACACCGTGTATGCCTTAAGTCTCAAGGACGGCGCTTCTCTCTGGCAGCACTCCTATGCCTGCACCGCAGGCAGTTACCCGGGACCCAGGGCCACACCGGCCACCGATGGAAAATTGGTGTATACACTGAGCCGTGAGGGCCATCTCTTCTGCCTGAATGCAGAGACAGGGGCCGTTCAATGGCAGAAAAACCTGATCACGGACTTCAAAGCCGGCAATCTGAAGTGGGGCTTTTCCGCGTCCCCGGTGATTAAGGGCAATATGCTCCTGCTCAATGCCGGTGAATACGGCATTGTGCTGAATCGGCTGACAGGGGAAAAGATTTGGGCTAGTCCGGCAGGAACCGGAGGCTATGCCCCTCCAGTATTGTACACATCCGGAAAGACGGAATGCATGGCGGTGTTCGGCGAGAAAGCCATTTACGGCGCGGAACTTAATACAGGCAAAAAATTATGGTCGAGCAAATGGGAAACAAGTTATGACGTCAACGCGGCTGATCCCATCCCTTTTGACGGGAAAGTCTTCTTTTCATCCGGATACGGCAAGGGTGCCTCCGTTATTGACATCAGCGGCCCGGAGCCACGGAATGTGTGGACCAGTACGATCATGCGGAATCAATTCAGCAGTTGCGTTCTCCTCAACGGATTTCTCTACGGCATCGATGGGAACACAGGGAATGGCACCCTGAAGTGTATTGATTTTGCCACCGGTGCGGAAAAATGGGCGCACAACCTGGGCTTTGGCTCTCTCACAGCGGCAGGGGATCGACTGATCGTTCTCAATGATAAGGGGGAGTTGTTTGTCGTCAAGGCAACCCCCACCGCTTTTGAACAACTTGCTACCGCCGGAAAAATCCTGGAGAAAACCTGCTGGACGGCCCCGATCCTGTGTCGTGACCGGATCTTCTGCCGAAATGACAAAGGGGATATCGTGGTCCTGGATGTGAGTAAGTAACATATGTTCCGACTGGGAAAAAGGGCCAGGGAATTTCTTCCCGTCCTCGCGGTTCTTGTCGCGGGTGTCGCTGTTTCTGCCATAATACTCGCCTGGTGGCGGAATACGGGAGACACCGCCTTGATTTCCCGCCGCCTTCCCGTTCCAGGCGAGGTTTCCAGTTCCACACAGACCAGCCCCGGCGAGGTGATTAAGATAGGCGAAAAGTTTGCGAGCTTCGCGGGTATTCCCAGTCTCCTCCCTGGCGCCTGGCCCTGCTTCCGCGGTGCCCGCCATGACAACATCGCCCCGCCTGAGGAAAAATTAGCCAGCTCATGGCCACCAGGTGGCCCCCCTGTTTTATGGACAGTAGATCTCGGGGAAGGTTACGCCGGCCCTGCCATTCTCAACGGGCGGGTGTACCTGCTGGATTATGATGCGAAGGAAAATGCCGATGCGCTCCGCTGCTTCTCCCTGGACGATGGCCGCGAAATCTGGCGCCGTTGGTACAAGGTGCATATCAAACGTAATCACGGGATTTCCCGCACGGTCCCGGCTGTTTCCGAGAACTATGTCGTGACCATCGGACCACGCTGTCACGTCATGTGTGTCGACGCAAAAACCGGGGAATTCCGCTGGGGTCTGGATCTTGAAAAAGATTGGGGAACCACCGTACCCATGTGGTACACGGGGCAATGCCCGCTGATTACGGACAATCAGGCCATCATCGCTGTAGGCGGCAAGGTGTTATTGATGGGCGTGGATTGCGACACCGGCAAAATATTGTGGCAGACCCCCAATCCCAATAATTGGCAGATGTCGCATGCCTGCGTCACCCCAATGGAATGGCAAGGCAAGAAAATGTATGTCTATGCCGCCATCGGGGGAATCATCGGCATCTCCGCAGAAAAAGGAGAAGAGGGGAAAGTCCTATGGCAAACTGACGAGTGGAAATTCCAAGTGGTTGCCCCCTCCCCTGTCCCCCTGGAAGATGGCCGGTTTCTTATGACCGCAGGGTACGGAGCCGGAAGCGCACTGTTCAGGCTGACCCAGGCAACAGGCTCGATTACTGCAAAACTTGAATCCCGGATCGAGAAGACGAACTTCGCCTGTGAGCAACATACGCCTCTCTATTACCAGGGGAACCTGTTTTCGGTACTCCCTGCCGATGCCGGCGGCTTCCGGAAACAAGCCGTCTGCATGGATCCCGTGGGAAAGATCATGTGGCGAAGTGGAGCCACCGAGCAGTTCGGCCTTGGCCCTTTCATGATCGCCGATAACAAACTGTTGATTCTTGAAGATAACGGAATGTTAACCATGCTCGAGGCATCCGCCCGGAGTTATGTTAAACTCGCCCAAGCAAAGGTGCTGGACGGTAAGGAAGCCTGGGCGCCCATGGCCCTGGCAGGAGGACGTTTGTTGGTCAGGGATTATGGACAAATGAAATGTTTGGATCTTAAGGACTGCCAGTACGACCTCGCCGCCATCAAAAAGACCGATACCAACCTGCTGATCCGCTCCCATGTCCAGTGGATCAAGCCCTCCCTGTCCAATCTGACCGCTTTGGCAGTGGATCGTGCCGATCGAATCATTGTTGGCTCCATGTCCGCCATCGAGATCTTGAGCGCGCAGGGAACTCCTATAACCAGCATCTCACTTAGCGAACCCGTCCGCTGTCTCGCGACCTCTACACAGGGCGACATTTTTGTTGGACTCAACAATCATGTGGAAGTCTTCGATCAAACGGGAACCCGGAAAGCCGTCTGGAAAAGGCCAGACCCGAAATCAATGCTGACCTCTATTGCCGTCTCATCCACCCATGTCTTTGTCGCCGACTGCGCCAATCGGATTGTATGGCGGTTTACGCTGGCGGGGGAAACTGCTGGCCAGATTGGGCAGAAGGATCAAGATCAGCGTAAAGAAGGATTTGTGGTACCCAGCGCTTTCTTTGATCTGGCCGTCGCCGCGGATGAGTCGTTGTGGGTGGTCAACCCCGGCCTCCATCGACTGGAACATTTTTCGGTAGAGGGAGCGTTTCTCGGCTGCTGGGGTAATTTCTCCATGGAAGCCCCAGGGTTTTGCGGCTGTTGCAATCCCTCCAACATGGCACTCACATCAGAAGGCGAATTTATCACCAGCGAAAAACACATCGTCCGAGTGAAACAGTATGACACCAAGGGACAATTGAAGGGCGTCATTTCCGATCAGGAAGATTGGCCGGACAAAGCGGTAGGACTGGATCTTGCCGTGGACTCGAAAGGCCGAATCCTGGTGCTCGACCCAACAGCTGATGTGATCAGAGTGTATGCGAAAAAATGAAATCACCTCCCCAAAATCGTAGAGAGTTCCTTCGCAGTTTATTGCGCGGGACCATACTTGTCATCCTGACCGCACTCGGAGGAGGCATATTCCTGCGCAAACGGTGTGCGCAGCCTGGCGGCAACCCTCCTGCCGGCGGTTGCGCCAATTGCCCGGACCTCACCACTTGCAGTGATCCCGCCGCTGCCTCAGTTCGCGCCCCAAAGCTTCAACGCACCGTCTGGCAGTTGGATCCGGCTAAGTGCATCCAATGCGGCCAATGCGCAACCCACTGTATCCTGCCTCAATCGGCAGTAAAATGCGTTCATCGGTTTGAGATGTGCGGTTACTGCAAACTCTGTTTCGGCTTTTTCCTCCCCGGCGCCGCCAGCCTGACCAGCGCTGCTGAAAATCAGGTCTGCCCTACTGCCGCCATTAAACGCCAATTTATTGAAAACCCTTACTTTGAATACACCATCGATGAGCCACTTTGCATTGGCTGTGGACGATGCGTCAAAGGCTGCGGCGCCTTTGGAAATGGTTCACTTGTTCTACAGGTGCGTCATGATCGCTGCCTAAACTGTAACGAATGCGCCATCGCCCGAAATTGCCCGGCAGATGCGTTCAGCCGCGTTCCCGCCGAAGAACCTTATCTCTTTCAACCCAAGGCGGCAAAATCCTCATGGATAGCCCCGGAGAAAAGAATTTGAACAGAAGCACGCAAAGACCGCAAAGGGTTGAGTTTTTTCCGAAGGATAAGGCCCCCCCCCATTTCTCCTTCGCGTGCTTTGCGTGCTTCTGTTCAATACTCTTTTTATTTTCGACGCTGACGACGATGGCCGATAATCGCTTTCCCAAGCCACAGTTTGAAAGCGGCTACACAATGCCGTCCCCCTCCGCCCCGGTCGCCCGTTCTCTGGGATTGGAGGTCCTTGATGTTGGAATTTTAACGGGAGCACTGTCACTAGCCGCCTGGCTGGTATTGCGGAAACGTTCCCGCCGGGGAGTCTTTCTCCTCACCATTTTCTCACTCATCTATTTCGGCTTTTTCCGCAAAGGCTGCGTATGCCCGGTGGGATCCATTCAGAATGTAGCCTTATGGCTGTTCGACAGTCACGCCGCCCTATCCTTGAGCGTCACTGCGTTCTTCCTGCTCCCCCTGATCTTCGCCCTTCTGTTTGGCAGGGTATTCTGTGCTGCCGTATGTCCATTGGGAACCATTCAGGATCTCGTCATTCTATCCCCCGCAAAAGTTCACCCGGTCCTCGCGCAGATACTGGGATTCATCCCCTATCTCTATTTGGGACTCGGGATCCTGTTTGCCACCACAGGGTCAGCGTATGTGATCTGTCGGCTGGATCCTTTTGTCTCCCTTTTCAGACTCAGCGGCGAACTCCCCATGATTCTTGCCGGCATCGTTTTCCTGTTAATCGGCACAGTGATTGCGCGTCCTTACTGTCGTTTCATGTGTCCGTATGGTGTTTTGCTCAACTGGATGTCACGGCTGTCCAAATACCACGCCACCATCACGCCTACTGAATGCGTGAAGTGTCGTCTCTGTGAGCCCGCCTGCCCCTTTGACGCCATCCTGGTCCCACAGACACAAACAAACACAGAGTCGCGCCATATCGGGGTGCGCCGTTTAGCCCTGATGATTGTGCTGCTTCCCGTTCTGATCCTCGGTGGAGGCTGGTCCGCCTCACGTCTTGCACCAACGTTGGCACGCCTGCACCCCACGGTAAAATTGACCGACACCCTGCGCCTTGGCCCACAACAAGTTACTGCCCGTGAAAACCTGGCCATCACAGCATTTAACGGCAGTGGAGCCTCCCTGGAAAATCTTGAGCAGCAGGCGGCTACCATACAGACGAAGTTCCTCTATGGCAGCTGGGCCCTCGGTGGCTTCCTCGGCACAATCCTTGGCTTCGGCTTAATCGCGGCCTCCATCAAACGACGACGCGAATTTTATGAGCCAGATCGAGGAACCTGTTTGAGTTGCGCCCGCTGCTATCTATTCTGTCCCGAAGAACACCAACGACTATCTGGCGATAAGCCCACAAATATTAATGCTAAACAGTTTAGCAATGACATTTCGTAAATTCTAGCTCAGCGCCACCAAGGCTCGAATCGCTTCAAAATCTTTTCCCTTGGGCATAATGAAAAGGCAGCGGCTGTTACTGCGCTTGGCCCAGATGGCTCCAACAAGACGCTTTTCCTCGGATTCAGGCAAGGCATACCAGCCTTTATCGGCACCTCCGCCTTTGAATTCAACCACAAGAATACGCCCATCCTTAAGGCGACACACGAAATCCGGATAGAAATAGTCGGTGGACGTTTGAAGCCTGAATGACGATGGTTTACGGGACAGATTTCTGACCCAGTAGGCAACCTCCTCAAGGCCATCAAGGAACTGGGCACACTGGAATTCCTCAGTCAGATTCCCATCTGCCTTGCACTCACGTAATTCACCGGGCTTGGATCCATAGTAATGTTTTTTAAACACAAAACTTCCCTCATAGACCCAACTTGGCTCATAAAGCGTCTTGCTTAAATCCAAACCTCGTTCCACGGAAACAGTTAAAGCAGATTCAGGCAAGAGCCACTTCTGAAACGCGACCCCATGCTCGTCGCCCCGATGGGATTCAATCAGGTTCTCCACTTCATCCCGCAGACGGAAACGGTCCAGCGTCAACACGGTGATATCGGTAAGCCCATATCGCGCCATAAGTCCCCGAAGACACTTCCTGAGAAACTCCGCAGACTCACCGGGCGGTATGTCCGTGTGCTCAATCTTTGAATCCAACCACTGGATCAGTTCATCCAGCGTCCAGTCTTCATCCCGACTGAAGCCCATGACCTGCTGATGCAGACGGCCAATGAAATCTTCAACCTGCCCATCACGCGATACCTCTGTCGAGACCTTACCGGTTTCTTTTAAGATATCAATGTTCCCGGTTCGGATGCCTGGCCGGTTCCGGGGATCATAAGTCCCCGCAAGTTCAGCGTTTTTCGCGCTCAGTTTCCAGGGGTATTCAATCAGATGGGTTTTCTCGAATTCAAAGAGGCGCCCCTCTTCGATCACGCACAGCAGGGGTACTATGAAGTCCATTTGCTGTTCATAGGGCGTCGCTACCCGAGTCTCACCTGTTCCGAAGACTCGTTCGATCTGCCGAACCCGCTCCACCGCTTCAGCCACTTGCTCTCGCGCCTCAGTGGTTTTGACACAAGAGAGCAGGCTTTCTTCATCCGCCTTGGTGAGCGGGACGAAAACCGTAATTTCCCCTTTGGCCTCATCCATCCGCACTTTGCCCGCCAACACTGCCGATTGGGAACGAAACGCGGTTCCGTCCAGTGCTTCAGGCGGCAGCATAACCGTCTTGGGTTGAGTGCCCAGCGGCATCTGCGCATGAGTAACTGGAATTATGATGGCCTCTGCCTCAGGCGGCGTGAATCCATTGCTAACCAAAGCATCCCGAAGTTCAGCTAACACCTCCTCAAGATGATTGCCCTCGGCTAACGCCAGCATAAAGGCACAGTTGAGATCAGCGTTTTGTTTGGGTATGGCGTGCGGTAACCGGAGAATGCGCCCGACAATCTGTTCGATGGCTGTAGCGGACCTGGTCTCACGGAGACTGCACAAGACGTAGGCAAAAGGACAATCCCAGCCCTCCCGAAGTTTCTCCACGGTAATGATGAAACGAACCGCGCAGGCGGGATCGGAGATGTTATTGATCCCTTTAAGTTCGTCCAATTTACCAGTCGAAATCTTGATTTCCTCATGGACCAACCCGAACTCCCCAACCAGCCGCTCGCGCAAAGGCGGACACGCATCCACCCGGTCGGCTTGGATCAACAGGATGGGCCGCACATACTCGCCGGTTGACTGCGCCTCCTGCCCCGCCAGCCGTTCGAGATCCGCCCGGAGCGCAATGGCCTCAGCGAGAAGTTGGTCTTTCTGCCCCGGATGCCGCGTGATCACACGCAACGGCAATTTGACCATGTTCTCCGCCTTGAGTTCCGCCGCCGATACCCGGTGCAGAACATTAGAGGGATTCTTCCTCGTATCCGGTGTGGCGGTGAATTCAATGATGCAGGCCGGCAGAACATTCGCCAACATCGCAAACGACAGATCTGTCCGCGCATTATGAGCCTCGTCCACGATGACAATGGGGCGTCGGTAGCGCAGGACATTAATCAAGGAAGATTTCGGCCTGCCATCCGGCCCCATGTCGAGTTCCGGATAACGATCCGCCGGCACCGCGGCCATGTGACTGGCCATGTGGGAATTATCGCCATCGTACACCTTCCGGCCTTCGGGATCACTAGTCCTGAAACACTGGATGGTGGAAACGATCACCACCGTGGCTCCCTCCACCGTAGCCCGCGTCATGCGCAAGGCCTCATCAATCGTCATCACCTCAACCGGCCCGCCACACTCCAACTCAAGGGCACGACGATAGGGATGACGCGGATCACGCAAGGCGTCCGCCGTCTGATTCAGGATCGTATTGCTGGGCACCAGCCACAGCACAAGGGCGTGTGGGGCGGGTAGATACCGATTGAGCGCAATGCCGACCGTATGACAGGCCAGAAGCGTCTTGCCACCACCGGTGGGCACCCGGACACAGACATAGGGCATCCGTTCAAACCGCGGATCAGCTATCTGGTTATAAGGCAAAGGGCTGCCATACACAGCCTTAGTGACACGCCCAAAAGCCGATGCAGGCTCACGGGTACGCGCACATTCGGCCAGAAAATCCCGCACGGACGTGAGAACACGGTGTTGATATTCCTTGAGTTGTATCATGACCGCCTCCGGGTCCGGGTCGTTTTCACCGGTTTCCGTTGTGTTGTCGCGGACAACTCCGATTCGATATCCGCAACGCTGGGAAGACTCGACCGAAACTCCTTCGGCAAAGCGCGGGTAAGTTGGTACTGGGAAACACCAATCGCTTTCGCCACTCCCTTTAGCGCATACTCGGCCACCAGCCGGTTTTCGTCCTGACAAAGAATGAGCCCGATACTCGGGCTATCGCTGGCATGCCGCAACTTTTCATCCACGACATTAAGATAGAAGTTGAGCTTGCCGGCATATTCCGGCTTGAAAGCGCCCTTCTTGAGTTCAATGACCACGAAACAACGCAAGCGTAGATGATAGAAAAGCAGATCAATGTAGAAATCCTGCTCACCTACATCGAGATGAACTTGACGACCAACAAAGGCGAACCCCTGCCCCAGTTCGACGAGAAACTTTTCGAGGTGCCGCACGAGACTGGTTTCAAGTTCACGCTCATGAAACGGCTCTTCCAATGTCATAAAATCGAAAATGAAAGGATCCTTGACCACCTGCTGGGCGAGATCGGACTGTAAGGGCGGCAGCCGGTCAGCGAAGTTTGTAATAGCCTTCCCCTGCCGTTCATGGGTTCGACCGTCGATCATTAAGGCGAGAACATCATGGCTCCATCCATGTTGAAGCGTCGCTTGCATATACCAGTAGCGCGTTGACAGGTCTTTGACCTTTTGCATAAGCAAGACATTGTGAACCCAAGGCAATTTCGGAACAAGTCGGTGCAAAATCACCGTGGTTTCCAATTTCGCCAACGCCGTTGGCGAAATTGGGATCGGCGCTAATTTCGCCAACGCCGTTGGCGAAATTGCATTTTCAAGCTCGGGGTATTCTCGGTAGAAGGCAATCATCCGATCAATATTTCGCTCCGAAAACCCTTTCACTTCCGTTATCTCGTTTCTGATATCACGCGACAGGCGTGGAATGACAGCGGCGCCCCACCCCGCCTGTTTTTGCCGTTCCGCAATAATCCTGCCAATATCCCAGTAAAGGCGGATCATTTCGAGATTCGCAGAAAGAGCGGCCCTGACCTGGGCGGTACGGATACGGGTCTTGATATCCTTCAGCACCACCGCGTAATCTGCCGCGAAGGCCTTAGTCCCTTGTTTGGCAACTTTCATGTGACTTTCACCTCGTAAGGCGTTTGACGAAAGGTAATGCGCTCAGCCCGCAAACGATCAATGCTCAATTGACAACCAGCACCATAGATCACCTTCAGGCCATCAAATGCCGGCAACCGCGCCAATATCGCACGGGTCAACACGTTGCCGCCATTTGTGGAATCATCGCCCAAAATACCATTGAACAAGAGATAAATGGCCATACCCCGGCAAACACCAACCAACGGGGATTTCGTGACCCGTTCACGCGGCAAGGGCTCGCCAGTTTCCGTGAAATAGACATGCCGGGCTAAGTCAGAAAATTTAACTGACTGCCGAATCTGCCCATGTTCGTCAAATAAGGGATCGCTGAGTTGGCAATAACGGAAGCCCCCTCCTAACGGTTCAATAATCTCGCCTTTTGTATTTGAGTACCCCTGAGATATACGCTTCAGTCTACTGAATGTTATTTCACGGGCGATCTTCGGCTCCATTTCCACGAGGATAAAACGGCGATTACCTCCGTCTTCCTTATTTAGTTGGAGAACTGCTTCACCAGTAGTTCCGGACCCAGCAAATGTATCCAGAACTATTGCATTCTTATCCGCAATCATGGACGACAAGAATCCCACTAGTCCGACAGGTTTCGGGAACGGAAACTGAATATCCAGCGACTTCAGGTTTTCTCCGGTGCTCTGAACAGATCCCACTTCACGGATAATTGATACTACATGACTTTGATTTTTAGAACGCTCCTTGACGACCTCGATCGCACCAGTCCGAGTTATCTCAAACCGCGTGCTTTGCCCCTTTGAATCAATGATGGATGCGCAACCATGCGCAATAAACTCTTCACAGAGGTCCTTGCAACTCCAGCCACTACTTGAAGTAACCGTTGAAACAACCCGGAAATTCCGAACAAAAACGGTTCCATTCCATTTAGGCCAAAGAGACTTCTTTTGATCTATTACTCCAGACTCAAATGCTGCAGGAAATCCGACCGGAATCTCTATGTTGGATACGGGGTTCTTAGGGCCATTTTTAACAATTGTATTCCGTATTTCACCTCGGAACAACTTGCTCTTCTTTCCAATGGTAGGGGTAATAACCGGGGGCGGAGGAAATTCTTCAAACCTTCTGCAGTATGCCAATATGTATTCGTGACAATTTTTAATTTTGGCCTGATTGTCGAAGTTCCCATCTGTTTCCCAGACAAAACAAGCAAGGCGGTTTTTTGACTGTGCATGCGGGAATAATTCGTCTAACAGGATCCGCAGATATGGGAGTTCAATATCATCAATTGAAACAAACAGAACCCCGTCAGGGGCCAGAAATTCCTTAAGCAAGGCCAACCGCGGATACATCATGCAGAGCCACTTATCATGACGCGATAGATCTTCTGCTTCTTTGCCGACCGTCTTGCCGAGCCAGTCGCGAATCAGGGGGCTGTTGACGTTGTCGTTGTACACCCATCCCTCATTGCCGGTGTTGTAGGGAGGATCAATGTAGATGCACTTCACCTGACCGGCGTAATAGGGAAGAAGCGCCTTGAGCGCGATCAAATTATCTCCCTCGACAATGAGGTTGCCGGTGCCGGGGTCACCCACCGAGAGTTCCGGAACATCCTTCAAGAGATGAAACGGCACCTGATGGTGGTGATTTTCAACTGCTCGCCTACCGATCCAATCTAAAGTTGGCACAGAGTTACTTCCTTCCGAAAAAACACCGCGCCGCGCCACGGAAATTCATAGACAACGCCCCCGCGATTGCATCGAACCATACACAGCGAAACCTTGAATTTCAATCATTGAGTATCATCCCACGACTGATCACGCTCAGAAACATGCCCTATCAGCACAGCATCAGTTTATTACATCCCATTCACCGGCCCGGCATCACCTTCGATTTGATTATCAACTGCGGGTTGTGGCTCACCAGAGATCGGTTCAGGTTCAGGCGTTAACACTGGGTCCGGGGCGGGCTCAGGCTCGGCAATCGGCACGGGTTCAGGGACGGGCACGGGAGCCTCGACAATCACAGGGGGTGGCTCCGGAGTTACGACTGGCTCAGGGATCGGTGGCGGGGCCTCAGGACTAACCACAGGCGCCGGCTCTTCCGCTGGTTGCACAGGAGTCACTTCCGGTTCTGACACTGGCGCCGGTGTTGGCGGCTCCACAATGTCTGGCTCAGGTTCAACAACCGGCACGGGTTCCAGGACGGGCTCAGGAGCCTCGACGATCACAGAGGGTGGCGCTGGATCCGATATTACGACCGGCTCAGGAATCGGCGGCGGGGCCTCAGGACTGACCACAGGTGCCGGCTCTTCCGCTGGTTGCACAGGTGTCACTTCCGGTTCTGACACTGGCGCCGGTGTTGGCGGCTCCACAATGTCTGGCT
>JBAWZF010000044.1 GCA_037143175.1 bacterium | reverse complement strand
GAAACCAATTAACCAATGAAACTTCTTCTCTTCTGTAACTTGATCCCTCTGAAAACGGGAGCATATGAGACTCTCTTAGCGGCCATTGGGTCGGAATTCAAGAAGGTTAATGACGAGTTCGTTGTGGTCTTCGCCGGTGAGCCGATACCTCCCGTCGCTGAATCCCTACGGGCTGCAGGTGTGCGTTGGCATATTCTTCCGGAGTGGGTTGGGAGGGGGGGGAGGTTTCATTGGGGTATGGTTTCATTAGGAAAGAAATGCAATGGGTCCAATCCCACAACTTCCTTCTCCCTAAATCCCCAATCTCCAATCTCCAATCTCCAATCTCGCGAACGCGTTCGCCCCTGGGGGTTCGTCCTCCCTGCATTGCGCCTGCTCCGGCAGGAACGTCCGGATGTAGCAGCGGTCCATTTTGGGAACGAGTTGCCAACATTGGTGGTGAGTTTGTTGAGCAAGGTTGCGATGAGGAACCCCCCCCGCTGGGTTTGGGAACAGGATCAACAGATACAGGATCCCGGTTTCATCGGGAAGCGCCTTTCGCGATTGCGCCTTCTCAGTCTCGTTGCCGACCAGTTTCTGGCCGTGTACGAAGGGGGGCGCCAATCCATGCTCAAACGTGGCATCCCGGCCAAAAAGATCACCGTCATTCACAACTCCGTCGCCCTTTATACGCCGACGAGACCGAAGGGCTGGTTGCGTCAGGGATTAGGAATGGAGAGCAGTGGGCGGTTGGCTGTGAGTAGAGGGCAGTCCGAAGGAAATGTGGGAGGGGCACTCCGTGCCGCGACAGACCCATCCGGAAACACGAATCTTAACATGGATGTACAGGATACACAGGATAAGGAATTGGGGGATTCTAACCCTGAATTATCCTGTAAATCCTGTACATCCATGTTAACCCCCTCATGCCCTGAGCATGTCATTGCCCCTGACGAAGTGCTTCTCATCACCAACGGCTCATTGATACCACGCAAGCGCATCGATTTCATTCTGAAAGCCTGCGCGCAGTTGCGCGGAAGAAAGGTTCCATTGGGGAAAGGTTTCATTGGGGGGAGGAAGGGGGAGAAGGGTTCATTGGAAATTGGTTTCATTAGGGAGAATGAATTAGAGCATAGCAATTTATCTTCTCTGCCCAATGACACGAATGAAACTAATCTCCCTCTCTCCCTCTTTCCCTCTAATGAAACCAATGCAACCAATTCCCCTCTCCCCCCCCCCTGGCGCCTACTCATCATTGGCGAAGGCCCTGAACGAGACCGGCTGGGGGCATTAGCCACGGAACTGGGCATTGCCGACCGGGTCCATTTCCTCGGCCTCCGCAACGATGTCCGTGAAATCCTGCCTGAGTGCGACATTTACCTGCATGCCTCCAAGGCCGAGACTTGCACTTATGCGGTGACCGAATCCATGGCGGCGGGGATTCCGGCCGTGATGTTGAATGCCGGGGCGGCGAAGGAGCAGATTGAGAATGGGAAGAGTGGGTTTGTGTTTGATGAGGTTGATCCAATTCCCTTTGCTGCATGCCTGAGCGAATTGATGGCTGATTCGGATCGACGTGCTGAAATGGGCAAGCTCGCGAAATCCCGCTGGGAGGCGCTATTCCGTGTAGAGCGAGCCGCCGCGTGTTATCATGAATTGTACATGAATGGTGCGAAGTACAGGGGCAGTGTAGTGGGATGAAGAGGGGATTTACCACGGAGGCGCGGAGGGGTGAGGGAGAGGAAGAGAATGTTGCGGGATATTTGATCCCGCAGTAACGGGATAAAATATCCCGCAACGGTTCATCCGGTAGGGATGTCAAAACTGGAGCGGAGCACTTGGAGGGCGAATCCCGTATTTGCGGGATGAGCCGGGGAGCAAAGAGTGAACATGTTGAGCGGCAGGAGGGACAATAGCGCGATGATGCCGTCGGTCTATGTGCCGGACTTACACGCGGCTCATCCCGCCAACGCGCATACGCGTCAACCTAAGGGGAGAGCTTAAATCAGCGTTAAATTGTCAGGGTGTGGGTAGGTGCAGATGGCTATTTTTTGGGAGTGCGGCGGCTCGACGCCGCTTTCCCGCAGCCTGGCTTGACAGGCTGTGCCTGACGCGGGGACGTTGGACGGATCGAAGAACGGCGTGTCAAGCCACGCCGAAGAAAAGCGGCGTCGAGCCGCCGCACTCCATAGAAAAGGACTTCAGATATAACATTAACGGAATCAATATATTACGGGCTAGGTTGACGCGTATGCGCCAACGCGGGATTTCCGCCACAGGCGGACAGGCTGCCCCGCTAGCGTTGAATGTTCGGAGTTGAATGTTGACCGGAAGAGAGATTGAAACTCAAAGCAGAATATTCTAATATTTATCAATTAAAGAGGTGATACTATGCTAATGGCTGTAGAGGCAACTATTGAAACGAATGGGACGGTTTATCTGATGGAGCCCATTCATTTGGCGCATACATGCCGTGCCATCGTAACCATCATGGACGAATCCGAGATTCCTGAAACGACATTGCTGAGTCAAAACGCACTTGCCCAGGACTGGGAACGACCGGAGGAGGAGGCGGCATGGTCTCACCTTCAGTAGGATCGGTTGTCCTTGTCCGATTTCCTTTCTCGGATCTCTCGGCAAGCAAGCTTCGACCAGCGGTAGTGCTTGCAGGGGCAGATCGCGGGGACTGGATTCTCTGCCAAGTGACCAGCAACCCTTATTCCGATTCACACGCCATCGAGATCACGGATACCGATTTCGCAACGGGTGCCCTCATGCGTACAAGTTATGCTAAGCCAGGGAAAATATTTACTGCAAACGCCTCACTCATGGAGCGGGAGGTCGGGAAACTATTGAACTTAAAGCACGCAGCAATTATCGCTGGCGTCATTGCCATTCTGCGACCTACCGCTTGAGGCTTGGGAAAAAGAGCGGATTCACATGTAGTAACCCTCCTGGCCCTCCAGAAGAGAGGGACAAGATAGCGAACATCGAACATCCAACGTTGAACGTTACACCAGGTGGGAACCACTTGGAGGGCGAACCTTGCGTGAGCCGGGGCGCAAAGGGTGAACATGTTGAGCGGCAGGAAGAGGGGATTTACCACGGAGGCGCGGAGGGGTGAGGGAGAGGAAGAGAATGTTGCGGGATATTTGATCCCGCAGTAACGGGATAAAATATCCCGCAACGGTTCATCCGGTAGGGATGTCAAAACTGGAGCGGAGCACTTGGAGGGCGAACCTTGCGTGAGCCGGGGCGCAAAGGGTGAACATGTTGAGCGGCAGGAGGGACAATAGCGCGATGATGCCTTCGATATATGTGCCGGACTTGCACGCGGCTCATTCCGGAAAAGCGGGATTTCCGCCACAGGCGGACAGGCTGCCCCTCCAGGTCTGAAGTCAAAGGTCGAATGTCTAAGGTCTCTCCTCTGGTTGAATGTGCGGAGTTGAATGCGGTAAAGAATAATCCTGATAAATTTCCTGGCGATTACAGCTTTGAGATCAGCGAAGCAGCGTTTGTGGGTGTGCGGTCGAAATTCTCGACCGCAAAATTTGCAAAAACAAGGGCCTTGCCTAACGCCTTTACTGAAAAAGGCTTGTACATGATTGCGACGATTTTAAAGAGTAAGACGCATTAGAGGCGTGACAGACCAAATGCAAGTCTTTACCTTTTAGGGTTTAGATGTCAATATATAACCAATTGGTAGTGCTATGATTAAGGAATAATAATGAATTTAAAAATCATTCTAGAGCCCAGTGAAGAAGGCGGGTATACCGCGATTGTTCCCGCTCTTCCAGGTTGCATTTCTGAAGGTGAGTCGAAAGACGATGTTTTGAGGAATATACGTGAAGCCATTGATCTGTATCTGGAGCCTGTTGAAGACGATTGGGATTTTGCGCCCAATGCCGAGTTGATGGAAGTTGCTGTATGAGTAAGGTGCCCAGTCTGCCTTACGATCAAATCATAAGGGCTTTGCAGCGAGATGGCTGGGTTGTGGTTCGGCAGAAGGGTAGTCACATCCGCCTTCAGAAGCACACGTCCCTTGAGACTCTTAAATTGACTGTTCCTGCGCATCGGCCTGTCAAACGCTCCACCCTCTCGCATATCCTTAAACAGGCTCGGATTGAAGTTACGGAATTCATTGATTTGACGTAACCGCTAAGAAGTTGGGGTTAGCCCAAACAAAAATGCCGCAATATTCTCTTTCCTGCCCTGAGCCTGATCGAATGGTCTGGATTAGTGTAAATCAGTGAAGATCAGCCTGCCCGCAGTGCTACAGCGTTGCAGGCGGGTGGTGAAGTCTTTCTTTTTCGGTTTCTTCTTATTAGAGGTTGTTTCCCGAAATAGGTTAAATTACAATAACGGAAATGGGGGAATTGATGCGAGAATCACGAGCACTTGTAACATCCTGTAATAAGCTTTTTGCGCCGGGTGCTGAGGCTCTTTTGCGAAGTGCGGTGCGATTCCATCCCGACATTGAGCGCTACTGCTATGTTCCCCAGGACGAGTTAGATGAATTACGGAAGCTCCTTGGATCCCTCGCCCATGTGGACGCCTTGATTTTTTATCGAAGCGCTGCTATTGGAAACAATATCCCGAGCGCAAACAAAACTGCAGTGCAGAGAGTCTCTGAATAATGAGATACTTACATTTGGTACATGATGAAAAATTTATCGATGGATTAATTCGGCGCTGCGAACGGGTACTGCCTGGTGAGCACACTTATGCTCTAGAAAGCAATACCGGTGCTGATTCCGTTAAGCAGATCAGGAATGTTTCAAAGTTAAGTTTCGTTGAATCATTTTCACGTCTGCAATGGTCTGTATTTGAAGGCGGGTATCCCCGTGCCATCATCTGTCATTTTCTCTCAGCGCAGAAAGCCGCATACCTTCTTGGCATGTCAGGTTCTTCGAACATAATGTGGGCTGAATGGGGCGCAGATTTATACCCGTTTTGTGTCGAGCCTGCCACGCTCTTTTTGGCGGACACCTATAAAGAGTACGTAAGAACCCGTTCGAGGAAAGAAATCATTATCGAGCATCTGAGGCCTCGTCTCTATAAGTACGCTCCTAGGTTAACCAAGGCCCGACAACTGTATTCTCGTATCGATTTTGTTGCTCCGGTCGTGCCAGAGGAATGGGGTTTCATAACTACACTTCCCGGCATGCGTGCCAAGCGTGTGCGATTTAATTATGGCGGGCTTAGCGATTGCGTTGGGCAAGGTATTGATCGCGTTGCAACCGGTTCGAACGTGCTTGTTGGTAATTCTTGCAGCATTACATCGAATCACATCGATGTGTTTCGTATGCTTGCTGATGTTGATTTAAGCGGTCGCAAAGTGATTGTGCCGTTGAGTTACGGAGGTGATGGAGGTGGATATTACAAGGCGCTCGTTGTAGATAAAGGGAAATATTATTTAGGAAATAAATTCATTCCGCTTGTGGAGTTTACTCCATTAGAACAATATTTAGACATAATGCAGTCTTGTCAGCATGCGATATACTGTCACGTTAGGCAGCAGGCGGTTGGTAATGTATTGGCTAGTATTTGGATGGGGGCTTCATTGTATCTTCATGAGAACTCTCCAGTATATAGGCATTTAAAGGCGCTTGGCATTGTGATTAATGCAATCTGTCCCGCGCGAGGGATTCAACTCACATCCCCGCCTGATTTGAATAAGCAGCGGAGTCTGTTGTTACGTGAGTATGCTGATGATATAGTTGATGCGAGAGTAAAATATTGTCTTGAGGAAATAGCTGCGCCACGAATATAGGGGCAGTATCTCGTGACAATTAAGGGAGTGGGGGCCATGGAGAACGCCAAATGAAGTTATGTTATGTACTGACAGTGGATGATGCGGGGGCCTATGCAAATCTTACCCACATGTCTGTTCTAAGTGCTGGGCTTACAAATCCAAGCTTGCCCATTGAAATTGTTTGCGACCCTGAATCTTATTCTTGGCTGAAAACAGAACGACATCCACTGGTGGATTGTCTCGTTAATTTTGTTGTTGTGGATAACCCTTATGGACGCTCAGTGGCTGGCAGTCGTTATCTTAAAACGACTCTGCGACGACATATTCAAGGTGATTTTTTGTTTTTGGATGCTGATACGCTTGTGGTTGGCGATCTTGGGCAAATGAAACATTGCCGAGCTTCATTTGCTGCTGCTCTAGATCGCTCCTGGCATGAGCCATTTCCGCATACGCCGGAACTCTTTGCGATTCTTGAAGATAGGCTTGGATGGCTCTTCGATACGAGCCGTTACCTCAATAGTGGAGTAATGTTCGTCCGTGATAATCCTGAAGCGTACGCTTTGTTTGATGAATGGAATACCTTGTGGCAACTTAGCCTCGCAAAAGGATATCACTTCGATCAAATTCCGCTCAATGCGGCAGCTGCACGGGCGAAGATATCTGTCAAAGTCTTGGACTATCGATATAATGGGATGGTTCATGCATCTCCGTATTTTTTTATTTTTGCAAAAATTATACATTATTATGCATCCTGTAAGATCGATACCCGTGTCATCGATGTCTATTTGGCGCTGGCGAAGGCATTACGGGAAAACGAGCCAAAATCCAAACAAACACTGAATGAGTTGGTTAAAAGGCCTTATACAGCTCTACGTTATGTGGAAAAAAGGCGATTCATTACTCACGTGCCAGTACGGCCAATATTCATGGCAGTGCTAGCAATACGCAGACTATTTGTGAACATGCGTGAAAGATGGTAATTTTTTATTCTCCGGGAAATTATTGAACTTATGAAATATAAACGTGTTCTCGTTACTTCATGTGACTTACGGTTCGCGGAGGGCGCAGAAGGTTTGCTGCGTAGCGTGCGACACTGCCACCCGGAAGTAGCGAGTATTTGTTATGTGCCGCTACGGGAGGTGGACGCCTTGGTCGCGCGATTGGGTTTGCTTGCCCGTGTTGAAGCGTTTCCCGTCACAATAGAGGGAGTGCCCGATAGAAGTCAGGTAACAGTCGGACGGTTGTTTGCGGTTGTTCCGGATGCGGATGCAGTGGTTTATGCTGATGCTGATGTTGTATTCTGCCGCCCAGCCCCAGAGCTCTGGGATATTGAACCCGGGAAAGTGAATGCGGTGCAAGATACATCAAGAATTATCTCTGATAACCTTGCTGGGGTGAATCGTGAGCTTTTTGTTCGCCAGTTCCCAGAGGTTGCGTTCCAAAAAGGTGCGAATAGTGGTGTATTGGGGTTAAGGCCGCAAGACTGGAAGGACCTGCCTCAGCGGTTCTCGGATGCATTAGTAAAAGGGGGATTTCAGTATGAACCAATTATTGATCAGCCGATGTTGAATGCGTTGTTCGCTCCTAATTTCCGTTGGCTGCCCTTCGAATATAACTCACATTGTCTGTTTGATCGGCGGGTGCCTCGTAATGTGCGGCTAGTCCATTTCACGGGTGGCGTGAAGAAACCGTGGCAACCTGGATTTCCAAAGCATGAGCCAGCTTACTGGTATTGGCTGAAGTATGGATCATCGCCGCGTCCGAGCAGGGGGCATTTGTTATTGGCAGCATTGTGGATTGCAGTATCGACGCCAAAGCGTAAGGTTGGGCAATGTGTGCGCTTTTTGTTAGGTAAAGGGGCAACTCATTAAATTGGTCTTGCTTTGATTTTCTCACGTATGCAGGTTTTGTAAGTAAAAGGAGTTTGTTGATGAAAAAAATCCATTCTGTCAAGGACCTTGCCGTATGTGGTGCTCCTCCTGCGTTTGATGCGCCGTTGCATGTCGGTCGTCCCAATGTCGGCAATCGAGAAAGGCTTTTGGCTCGCATCAACGACATGCTGGATCGCCGCTGGTTTTCAAATCATGGGCCTTTTGTGGAGGAATTTGAGAGGAAAGTGGAGATGTTGTTGGGCGTCAAGCACTGCATTGCCATGTGCAACGGAACAGTTGCGCTGGAAATCGCCATTCGGGCGCTGGAGCTCAAAGGGGAAGTGATCGTGCCCTCATTCACTTTCATTGCGACTGCCCATGCGCTGCAGTGGCAGGAAATCACACCTGTGTTTGCGGATATTGATCCCGGAACACACAATCTTGATCCTGTGTCAGTGGAGAAGATGATCACTCCTCGCACCACTGGGATTATTGGTGTCCACCTGTGGGGGCGCCCTAGTGACGCGACAGGCCTTCAGTCTCTTGCTGATAAGCATGGCTTAACACTGATGTTCGATGCCTCCCATGCTTTTGCCTGTTCGCATCAGGGGCGCATGATCGGCAATTTCGGTGAATGTGAAGTATTTAGTTTTCATGCTACCAAGTTCTTCAATACTTTCGAGGGTGGGGCAGTTGTCACAAATAACGACGCGCTGGCTGATAAAATACGGCTTATGAAGAACTTTGGGTTTTCCGGCTATGATAATGTTATTTATATCGGCACCAATGGTAAGATGACTGAAATTTGTGCCGCCATGGGTCTGACGGGGTTGGAAAGTTTGGACGAGTTCGTCCAAACGAACCGGCGCAACTATCAGGCGTATCGAAGCGAAATGGCGGGTATTCCAGGGGTGAAGCTTGTCGCCTACAATGATCAGGAGCGGTGCAACTATCAATACATTATTGTGGAAGTTGATGAGAGGTTGTTAGGCATTTCCCGTGATGAGCTGGTTCGCATATTGCATGCCGAAAACATTCTGGCTCGGCGATATTTCTTTCCGGGGTGCCACAACATGCAGCCCTATAAGTCGCTTTTCCCTCATGTCGGGCTCCTGCTTCCGAATACCGAATGTCTTAGCCGTATTGTTCTTGCTTTACCGACGGGAACCTCAGTCTCGGACAGTGACATTGCTGTAATCGCTAGCGTCATCCGTAATGTTGCCACACATGGTTTGCAAGTTAGAATGGCTATTCGCAGGAACACTGAGCAGTAAGACAAATCAATGAAAAAGACAAATTTGATTGATAAACACCAAATCGCAATTGCAGTAAGTGGCGTAGGGGGAGGCGTCGGTCAGAGTGTTGTAAAGGCTCTTGCTAACTCTAACTATAAGATTATTGGATTGGATGGTGAAACGCTTGGTACGGGGCTCTATGTTGTGCCAGAAGCATATGTCATTCCGTACGCAAATGATCCGGCCTTTCTGAGTCGTGTCAGGGAAATTTGTGCAGAGCAGAAGTGTAAACTTTTTTTCCCTGGAATGGATGTGGAGCTTGCGGTGCTTGCGAGGAGCAGGCGGGCTTTCCAGGAGGTCGGCACTTTTGTGGTGGTAAGCAATCCCGAGGTCATTGAAATCTGCGACGACAAACTTTTGACATACGAGTTCCTTTCGAAAAACAACATCCCAGCGCCTTTCACTGCCGAACTGAATGACTTGCTAAATCAAAAAGCGGAAATTCCCTTTCCTCTAATTATCAAGCCTAAAAAAGGAGGAGCCCGTTCGAAGAACGTGAGAATGATTTCAAGTCGGCTTGAAATTGAACACATGCTCTATAATAAAAACTTCGATAAAGATAATTATGTTGCTCAGGAGTATCTCGACGGAGATGAATACACGTGTGGCAGCGTTAGCTTCGATGGGAATTGCTTTGGTGTTATTGTAATGAAGCGGATTTTGAGGGATGGAGATACCTATAAATGCTTCGTTGAAAGAAATGCGCTTATTAACGAAACGGTTGAGCGGATAATTAAGGCACTGAAACCTACCGGTGGATGTAATGTTCAGCTGAGGATGAAAAACGGGATTCCTTATGTTTTTGAGATTAATGCGAGATGTTCTGGCACCACAGCCGCCAGAGCTTTGGCTGGTTTCAACGAGCCTCTAATGATAGCCGATTATCTCATCCGGGGTAAGAAACCTTCCTTTTCTATTAAAGAGATTTCAATATTAAGATACTGGAAGGAACTTGTGGTCGACGGTGATGCTATTAGGGCATTGGAAACCAATGGCCGCCTCTCAAATCTGAAATGGGCACAACTATGATACTGCTCACTGCCAAAGGAGCTTTCGCTTGTGAATTCATGAAGCGGCACGATGCCGTTGTTGCCTCCAAGAGAGAATTGCCGCAACAGGAGTTCATCGGGGCGCTCCGACTTGCTCGCTCCGTCATTCATAACGCTGCCTCAATTTCCTGTAACAGCGCGGATCAATTTCTAAAGAATAATTTCGAAAACACAAGGGAATTGGTTGATCTTCTCGTAAAAGTCAATTCTGACGCAAATTTCATTAATGTCGCTAGCATGAGCTTCCTGAAGGACGACACGAGTTACCTCGAAACCGTCCAGATGTCGCCATATGCATATTCGAAATACAGGGCTGAAAGGTATTGCCTCGAGAGCAACCTCAGTCGCATCGCCTCAGTCAGGTTCTCAACACTATTCTATAAGGATCCGGCAAGAGACGGTTTATCAAAGTTAATATGCGATGCAGTCAGAACCAGAAAGATAACCCTCCTTAACAACGGTGAGGGAAAACGCGATTTCATCCCTCTTGGCATCGCAGTTGAGTACGTCCACAAAATCACCCAAGCCCCTGATTTGCGCCGGGGAACATGGAACATTGTATCAGGCAACCCCGTCAGTTTTTGTGAGATAGCTCAAATGCTGAAGAAGCATATCGACGGTCTAGAGATATCGTCCAAAGACGTGACTGAAAGTGTGGCCGTCCTATCCTCATTTCATCAAAGAGACGTTTGTGCTCTGGGCGAAATATCCTATTCCCTTGAAGACGAAATCAGGAACTATATCAAGCAGGTGATGAATGAGAATAGCTATAATTAGTGACGTGCATGGCAACCTGCCAGCCCTTGAAGCCGTTCTTAAGGACATTGGCCATGTTGATCAGATCATCTGTTTGGGCGATGTAGTAAATTATGGCCCGTGGAGCAACGAGTGCGTTGATCTTCTCAGCGAAATTGACAACTGTTTTCTCCTGCAAGGCAACCATGAGAGATGTTTTTTGCAAGGGCGTTATGATGGAAAAAATCAGATCGCATCAACCTTTTTCGACTTCTGCATCGGTAAGTTTGACAGGTTTAGAAAAATAGCAAACCTCAGTGAAAAGTTCCTGATGGAACACTACACGCTCCAACATACAATTGAAGGCAGAAACATTTATCCCGATTCCAAAGTCCACTTGGATCGGGATTATGTAATAGGACATTCCCACCATCAGTTCCGTATTCTTAAGTCGCCGTTCTGCTTGTACAATGCCGGCAGTGTCGGACAGAATAGAAAAATAATTTCCCGTGCAAACTATCTTATATACCGAAAAAAAGAAGATATAATGGAGCTTAAGGGTATCCCTTATGATGTCAATCTTCTGATAAGCAGAATGAAGGCAGATAGATATCCGGAGATGTGTCTCAAATACTATCTGGAAAAAGTAATTGTTTGAATCCCCTCGGAAATGAAGTGGGGTGATTCAAACAGTTGGCAAGGCAGGTGGGGTAATTCCTCGATAACTTGAGGTTCGCGATGATCCTCTTCCTTAGCGTTATTTTATTCTTCTTGCAAGCACCGCGTAATCCGCAATTGCTTTTTTGCAATTCCTTGACATCAATTAACTCGCCACACCTCATTGCTTCTATTATTTTAACATTATGGAAAAGTAAGTGCCAATTGCAGTAAGGTTGGTTTCCCTTCTTTATCTGAAAATCATTAATGTATAACAAATATCTGCTCCGAGGCTCTTCATGAAAACAATACATATTATTTTTTTCTATCTTTTCGCTGTGCTAACGGGATCTCCGACCCAAGCTATTCTCGTTACTAACTGGCCTTTCACCATAGCTTCGCAATATGCCTGTTCGGATACTAATAAGATTGAAGTGGCTGACGATGTAGCCAAGCTGAAGAAGCAGATAATAAAAAATATTCATGCTACTTCTGCGGATTACAGTCCAAATAATTCTAATCGAGTCGCGGTGGTAATAGGGCGGAATTCCTGTATTGGTCTTTCTTCGTCCGGAAGCGTGACCGCTGCGTCTGGCGTCTATACTTCTCGGGTTTTGGATGGGGGAGAATTTAATGTTTGGAAAGGAATGGCAAAGGTATCGTCAGGGTTTTCGGACGGCGCGATGAATGGGTTCGCTGAAACTGCACCTTCGGCCAACGGTGTAGTGGCGATCTATCATTTAAACAGCAATGAAGTAGATGCTGTGACACAAGCCAGCGCAAGCAAAATTGGGTCAAGTCAATACACAGGTGAAGCTATATTAGGAGCGAATGCTTTGTTGGCTAATGGTGGCTATATTAATACTGTTAATGCCAGCCTCCTGAATGGAGGCACTGAATGTACGATTTGTTTTTGGGCAAAGTTGACCTCATATTCACAATATGGAGGTATGGTGAATGCCTTTTCCGGCGGGAGCCAGCCTGCGATTGGGTTCATTCAGTCTGGCACTTCGGGGCTCATGGAACTATATGCAGATTATTCAACTCGCCTGGCGTCAACACTACCAGTTAATTCATGGGTTTTCATTGCTGGTACCATCAAAGTGCGTGACAAAATGGTTGTTTATATCAATGGGGTTGAATCCGCAAGTAAGTCACTTGCGACAACCGGCCCACTTATATTGTCGCAGTCTGTGCCTTTCAAAATCGGGGCAAGCGTGAACTATGGAAGTCCTGGTATCTACGATGAGGTTGTGATTTATAATCGCGCCTTAAGTGCCAGTGAAATTTTTACACTAGGGCAGCGATACAGTGTTGGGATGCAGCTTCGATCGAGTAATAATGCGGATTTATCTGGGGCTGGTGTTTTTGTAGGACCCGATGGGACGTCTTCGAGCTATTATTTCCAAAATAGGTTATTCTTGTATGATGCTGGTACATTTCATGTGGCAGATCGCTATCTCCAGTATCAGGCGAGGTTGGGAGGAGATGGCGTGCAATCTCCCTATATTGAGGCTGTAAAGTTTATTGGTTCAGTTGGAACGGCTGTTGACGATGTAAGTGGGGACTTCGCTCAGGGGGCCTTTGGACAAGGGGCGACTAATCTTCCTCCGAGGCGTGATACTCCTTGTGTAACGCTAGTTAAAGGTCCTCAGGGGGTGGTCACTAATGGTGCGTTCACTTCGCGTGTATTTGATGCTGGATCCTATGTGACTTGGCGGAATCTTTCTTGGGATCGTGGTTCGGAATTGCCAAACATGCTCTACCGTTTGGAGGGGCTATGGCACATGAATGGTGATTGGAGTGATGAAGCAAAGGGACATGTGTGGACCGGGGGAAGCGGGTATGACTGGTCCGAATTTTCAAAATTAGGCAAAAGTTCAGCGGTGTTCAACGGGGCTAATGCCTATGTAAATCTTGGGGGGTTTCAAACGAATCTCCAATCGGCTGAGTTGTGGATTAATACAGTTGTTCCCACAAGCGGTATCCTGGAGTTCGGAGCTGCAAGTCCTTGGCTGGCGGTATCCAATCAACTAGTGATTATTAATGGTTGGTCCAATGTGCCTCCCACGGTCTATGTGAACGGAGGCGTGACGCGGAAATTGTTGCCTGGGTGGAATCATATTGCGGTGGTATTTCCTGACAAGATCGTGGCTGATAATTTAACCCTCGGTCTTGCCAGAGGAAATTATTTCTCCGGTCGCATGGACGAACTAGGGGTCTATAGTCGTGCGCTCACATCGGCTGAGATTTCTGAACATTTTGTGGCTGGGCGTCGCGAGGCGGCAGGACGAGTTAGATTTCAAGTCCGGGCCGACAATGTGAATCCGATTCAGGCCCCGTTTTCGGGGAATTATGACGCATCCCCCTCGCCGCTGGCAATAGGCGGACAATATTTTCAGTATAGAGCCATTTTGGAAGGGGACGGGACGGCTAGTCCAGTCCTGTCAAGTATAGCGGTCACTAATAGCTCGGGATATTTTGTTGATAATGAAAAAAACAATTTTTTTGCGGGAACTTTGGATGGAGCGACTGTTTGGTTGCATGGCGATGAGATGTCGTTGAGGCCATTGGCTTCGTCAGGTGCCTTGAATCTTATGCCCGTTGACAGTACATCGTTATTAGGCTTATGGCACATGGACGAGGTTCAATGGACATTGTTCAGCCCAACTGTGGTGGATGAGTTGGGGTTGAACAAGGGTACTCCCTATACCGGGGCCAGCGTAGCGGACAACAGTGCAGTTGGCCTGCGGTGTGGCTTGTTTTCAGGGGTGGGGTATATCTCTTTATCGGGTATACAATTGTCCGCAAATGACTTTACGGTGAATGCCTGGTTCAAGACAACGTCGGGAAACCGTGGTGCGGTTCTGTCATCCTATGCGGGTGGTGCCTATTATGCACTAGAAGTGAACGGTGATGGCGTCACAACGAGGACAGGATTAGTCTCGTTTGTGATGTCAGATGGATCAACAACGGTTTCGGTCCTTGGTAATCGGTCCGACCTTAATGATGGTAATTGGCACCATCTTGCGGGGGTTAGAAACGGACTGCAGGCGCATTTATACATAGATGGCCTGTTGTCTGGCACAGCTCCAATAATTCAGGGTTTCGGTGTAGTGGACAATTCCTCACAGTCCCTATCCATCGCCAGACATGGCAATCAAAGCATCTATTTTAGCGGTAATATTGATGAAGTGGTCATTCATGGTCGGGCGTTGACAGAAGGTGAGATAGGTGATTTAGCTGCACTAGGATTCACGACACATTATCAGGGACGTTTTGTCAGTCCGGTGCTTGATGCCGGACAGCCTGCCTTCTGGGAGAATTTGTATTGGGGGTGCGATGCGCCATATAGCCGACCGTTAAAGCCGGACAATTCGATGGCAGGGCTTTGGCATTTTGAGTCTGTCAGTAATAATATTTCGACGGATTCAAGTGGAAACGGGAACGATGCCGCAGTGATGGGTTTTGGCATCAGCCCCAACGGTCGGTTTTCCAATGGTCTGAGTTTGGCTGCCGGACAATCTGTGCAGGTGAATGATAGTAGCCTTTTAAGGGTCAGCATTTTCAGCGCCGAGTTGTGGCTCAATCCTTCCAACGCTCCAAGTATGACTGTTATGCAAAAGGGGGCCAGTTCGCCAGGCTTTACCATTGGAACAGATGCATTGGGTCGTCCCATCCTGACGGTGAATGGGGTAACGACGACGGATGCCGATATCCTGCGCGCCCGGAAATGGAATCATTTATGTGGCACCCATGACGGTCAGACGGCACGACTTTATGTGAATGGCCTGTTGAAAGGATCTGTGGCGGTGGGTGGTTCCGTCATGAATACCTCTCCGCTAGTCATGGGGAGCGGGTTAGTTGGGTTGCTCGATGAGGCCGTGCTATACAATCGTGTGCTGAATTCGACGGAGGTATTGGACCATTATCGGGCGGGGATTGGAACCTTGAAATTTCAGGTCAGGTCATTCCCTACCTCCACCCCACAAGGCAATTTCGTTGGGCCTGATGGGTCGACCAATACATGGTTTCTTGATTTTGATGGCAGTACTCTTGCGGGAAACACAAATATTTTGATCAATCAATACGCCCAGTATAGGGCCGTGATGGCTTCGGAAGATGCTCGGTTTTCGCCTGTGTTGGACAGTGTCCGTATGGATGCCTCGGCTTATCCGGTGGATAATCCCTGGGTGGCGCCGGCGGACGGGTTTGGGGCCACGTTCCTGGGGAATTTGACGACCTTCTCCCATCTCCTTGTAACCACCAACAGTACGGTGGTGCATTACCAGATCTCGGGTGATAATGGCACGACTTGGTATGCTTGGTTTGGAGGGGGATGGTTGGACGTGACGGGCTATTCTAGCCCGGCCTCCCAATGGGCTTTTTCCAATCCCCCAGATGTGATCAATGCTAATATTGGATCTTTCTACAATCTTTATTATCAAGGTGTGGGCGGTATATTTAAGTTCCGCGCCTTTCTGCAGTCAGACTCATTCCAACAGGTGGAATTGGACAAGGTGGATTTGGGGTACTCAGCTGGACGGATTGTGGTTCTTTCGCCAAATGGTCCGGAGCGAGGGGATAATGCCTTGGTCTTGGGTAATCCTCTGGCCATTACGTGGTCATCCACGGGCCAAGTGTCTTCTGCAAATATAATCATTGAGCTCTATAACGCTGCAAACTTATCGACCCCAGTTCAAACTGTCGCCTCCGGCGTGACCAACAACGGGCGTTATTGGGGTGCCTTGAATGTCGCTGGGACCAACCTCCTGTTGCGTATTCGGGATGGTAGTGACCCCACCATTGAGGATTGGTCCGATAGTCCGTTTGAGGTTGCCAATCGGCCGCGCATCACCCAGCCGAACGGGGGGGAGTTCTGGCGCTTGCTCAATTCCAATACTGTCAAATGGGAATCGCCCAATCCCGCCCTGGATACCACAATGTTCTTGTGGTTTAGTAACGACAGTGGGTCGAACTGGATTCAGGTGGCTAGCAGGGATAACCAGACGGGAACCAATGAATATCTCTGGCCCTCTCCGGCGCACGATTGGAGAATACCATCCGAGTCTGCCCGGATGGGGGTGTCAGTGCCTGGGTATTGGAGCCAACCATCCGATTCTGGCCTGAATAATTATGATATTTCTGATAATCCTTTTGTTATGGCTGGGATCGTGGTGACTAATCCGGCGGGTGGCGTGAGACTGGGTACGACAAATAAAGTGCAGTGGATTTCCGCCGCCGCGGGAACCAATGTGACCATCAGTCTGACAGTGGATGGGGGAGGTCACTGGACGACTCTGGCCCAAGATGTCCCGAATGTTTCTGGCGCCAATAGTTATGACTGCCTGATTGTGGCGCCCAACCCGGCTGACGGCACCATCATTCGTGTGACGTCCCGGAGTGACACAAATTTGTACGGCGACTCAGTGCCGTTCACGTTGGCAGATATCCGTATCCTTTCCCCATTGGCAGGAGTCGAATGGCAGATGGGTACAACCAATAAAGTGTCATGGACTTCTGGCGGAGCAAGTAATTTAGTGAATTTGTCTTATTGTTCCGATGGGACTCTCACTAACTGGGTGCCGATTGCCACGAATGTGGTGAATACTAACAGCTCCGCAGGCGCGGTTGTCACCAATATCGTACCCTGGGTGGTTGCTGGGCCGCCCTCGGCTTCTGTTGTGGTGCGTATCGAGGCGGTGAGAGTGCCTGGATTGTTTGCCAACAGTGATCCCTTTGGGGTAACTGGCGTCCAGTTGTTGTCGCCGTTGGGAGATCTTGTGCCAGGGACTCCCCTGTGGGAGTTTGCAGGAACCAATTCGATCTCCTGGGTTAAAAACCCTCCGGGAGGGACAGTCCAGTTGGACATTGCATTTGTTCCCCCGGTCACCACCAACGAGTTTGAATCGTTAGGTGTGTTCAATGCTCGTTTCACTCCTAGTCTTATCCTCCCTGGGCAGTTGAGGCGGCCCTCAACCACTGCGAAAGTCAGGATTACAGTGGTGGGAACGAATATGGTGGATACTTCGCCAAACTTTTTCACAATCCGTGGTCTAAGCATGGTGTCACCTACGAATAATGCCCAGGTTACTTTGGGGACCACGGCCGCCAACGTATTACAATGGTATTCGGCTACGGTCGGTAACTTTGTAAACATGTACTATGCGGCGGACGGCACCAATTTTGATGAACAAATTATGGTCAACCGGTTTATAGGGGATGGTCTAAATTCAAATAATTGGACGATTTCCGACCGGCTCATTCCCACGACTACTGCCAGGGTCAAGGTCATGACCCCCGATAAGCAATATTTCTCAATTTCGCCGACCTTCACAGTTCGTGGCATCCGGGTGATCCAGCCTGCGGCGGGCGTCATCTGGGATCTGGGCTCAATGCAAACCGTATCTCTGGCCGCAGCGGGATTCCTTAATAGTTCTGCGAAGGCAAAAGGGGAAGTCTCACTCACGGGGGGAAGCGCGGGATCCTATGTGTCGGGGAACCTATCCACCAATATCATCGTGTCGAGGGGGGGGGTGACCCCATTCAGTTGGGAGATTGATCCGGCGCTGGACCCGTCAACCAATGCGGTGATCCGGGTGAGCGTTTTCTCGCCGACCAATGATGCGGATATTGTCGCGGTGTCCGACCCGTTTGTTATACGCGGGATCAAAATCCTGAGTCCGGCCACGGGAACCAACTGGTTGGTCGGCTCCTCCCATCCTATTACCTTCCTTGCTGCAGGGTTGGGCGTGTCTGATAAGGCCAGCCTTTATTATTCATCTGATGGTATGACGTTTGATGCGACTCCGATAACTAACAACATCAGTGTGGTTAGTGGACTTAACACGGTGGGCTGGACCATTGAAAGTTCACGGTCCCCGTCTTCGAATGCCATGCTGATGGTCGTGAGCGGGACGCTGACGAATTTCTCAACCCTATTTACGGTTGGTGGCGTCAAGGTGACTTCTCCCAATAGTTCGGATATTTGGGCCGTTTCGGATGTGACTAATACCATCCAATGGGTTAGCATTGGCGTGCCGTCGCCGTTTGCACTCTGGTACACGGTGTATTCAAATGATGTTCCGATCCGGACGGGGGCCATTGCCTCTAATGGGGTTAATAATGCGTATGTCTGGACAATGACGTCCAATGCGATAGGCGACACGGTAACGATTTCTATCACGGGTGGGGGGCTGACCAATGAGTCGCCCTATTTTTCGATTGTTCCAGCGCCTTCGATCAGGATCATCAATCCTGTGGCTGGCGACTTCTGGAAGGTAAGTGAGACGAACAATGTCATCCGGTGGAAGCCGGCTGGCGGCATGGAGAACGACTTTACGGTCACCTACTGGTCATACGCCGCTGGCCAGCAGACGATCAAAACAGGTGCCTGTTCTCTTGTTAATGGGTTTTATGAGTTCGCATGGAGCCCTATACCGGATGCTCTTGGGGAAGTTCACATTGCTGTCTCAAACAACCAATCAACCCTGATTGTGGATAGTGTCACGAATTTCAGTATTGCGGCAAAGTTCAATTTCTATCCCCTGATAGGTGATGTTTATGCCCTGTCCAAGCTAAATATAAACTGGGATACTAAGGGGGCTGTCGGTAGCGTGGATTTCTTCTATACAACAGATCCTGCGAACACAAATAACTGGATTCCGATCAATCCAGGGAATCCTTATCCGATAGTCAGCGGGGAGCCGGGCAACTTCCAGTGGACCGTGCCGAACTATCAAGGACCGGTCTGGTTCCGCATTCAGGACCACAGTTATGCGGGGAGGAGGTTCGATGTTTCGAAAAAAGGTCCTTATGATGATTTGGGCCCCTTTGTGGTCAAGTATTATTCCGTGGTATGGAGGATATTCGATGGGGTAACTTCCAATGAATTGAGCGGTCTAAGTGTGGTGGACGGTTCAGGGTTTTCGAGCTCAGCCGTCGACTCGCCCGTGACTTTCTTCTACCCTGCCGGTGAGTGGAACACCGTCTGGTCCAAACAATATTTCAACGACAAGGTGGTGCTTAATTGGAAGACGGCCGCCTATTTGACCAATGTAGTCTACATGAGCCGCACGGAGGCTTCGCCTGAATATCATGTTATGGCGAATTTCGTATATGATCCCTCGTTGAACGCATTTAAGACCGTTGCCTGGTTGGAACGTAGCAGTAAAATCATCGTCGCCCCGACGGAATGCAACGTGATCGTATATGACCCTGATGGTAATAAGAGGGGCACGACGACAAGTACAACTCCACAGTTAACGGGTGTGTTCTGGATGGATGTTCCCGCCCTGTCGCAGAGTAACCGTCCTTATTTTGCTCAAGTTGAGATCAAGAATGCGGGTGTGGTCTACGCATCGGGGATCACCTTCACTCTGATGTCGCCGTCCGAATCTGCCGTAGCGGCGGTGAATGCTGCCCGCGATGCGATTCTTGGAAGCGTCTCGAATGTTAATGAAAATGTTACGGGTTTGGGGATCGCACAGCAGGCTTTCCGTACGGATGTGACCAACCGGTTGCAGGGGTTGAGCAATACGACTGCTACAATCAGTTTAGACGTGACGGGGATCCAGTCTAATTTGATGGTGTTTAGCTCTAACGCCATGGCTCAACTCGGGGGCTTGACAAACTCTATTGGCGTCATTGGCCCGAGCGGTACTAATCTGTTGGAGCAGGTACGCCAGTTAGCCCAGGAAGTGGATAGGCGTACTGCCCGCATTCTCACGCGGCTGACTTCGGTCAGGGCGGGCACCACATTTAATGTGATTTATCGCACTAAGCCGGAGGTCGTTCCCACGATTAATGTGGCTCCGGTGAGCGGCGGTGCGAGCGTGTTCTCCGCCAACATGCTTCTCCTCTCTGGCGGGGTCTTTGAACGCTCGGTGACGGCTTCCTGGCCGGCTGGGGATTACGTGATTTCTTGTAGCGATGCTTCCGGAAAAGATTTCATGAACGTCAAGGTCACCGCTTTTGAATTGGATGATCTGGCTGGTTCAATGGTCGGGGTCAGTAATCAGCTCGCGCGAGTGGAACTCACGTTGGCTTCCATGTCCGTCTCAGTTTCCAATATTAATAAGAATGTCAATTCTGTAACAAATAGCCTGGCTGGGATGATTGTCGGGATTGATTCAATATCGAATGTCATCGGACAGGTGGCGGGGCTGACCAATCTGTCCAGCTCGGTCTCGGCCATGACAGGGGCCGTGGCTCAAATCACGGTTTTGACGAACATGGGTTCTCAGTTGTCATTTATCACCAATATGGTGGGCCCGTTGGGGGCATTGACCAATCTTTCTCCCCAGATGGCGTCAGTGACAAATTCCATGGCGAGGGTCATGGCGATGACCAATCAAATGAATTCGTTGGCTGCGCAGATGGGCTATGTGACCAATGTGATTGACCAGATTATCATCCTGACAAATATTAATCCCGCTGTGGCCGCCATGACCAATGCTGTTGCACAGATCGGTGGTTTAACCAATATGGGTTCGCAGTTGGCCTTTTTGACCAATGCCATGGGATCGGTGCAGTCACTGACCAATCTGACTCCGCAAATGGCGTTCCTGACCAATATTACCGCGTCTACCGCTGCGCAAACGCAGTATCTAACAAATCTGCTGACGCGCATGGGGGGACTGACGAATCTGGCACCCCAGATGGGTTACTTGACCAATGCCGTCTGGCAATTGCAAAGTCTGACCAATCTCAATGTGCAAATGGCCTATCTGACTAATGTAATTGATCAGGTGACGGCTTTGACGAACATGGCGAGTTCCGTGTCGGCCATGACCAGTGCTGTCGCCCAGATCAGCGGTTTGACCAATATGGGCTCACAATTGGCCTATCTGACCAATGCCATGGGCTCCGTGCAGTCGTTGACGAATCTATCACCGCAGATTTCGTTCCTGACAAATGTCACCGCCTCCACTGCCCTGCAGGTCCAAAATCTCACAAACGCTGTGGCAAGATTGCAGAGTCTGACCAATCTCAATTCGCAGATGGGGTACCTGACTAATTCCGTGTGGCAATTGCAGAGTCTGACCAATCTGAATGCCCAGATGGCGTACGTAACCAACGTGATTGACCAGGTGACGGCTTTGACGAATATGGCGAGTTCGGTGTCGGCCATGACCAGTGCCGTCGCACAGATCAGCGGCTTGACCAATATGGGGGCGCAGCTAGCCTATTTGACCAACGCGATGGGCTCCGTGCAGTCGTTGACGAATCTGACGCCTCAAGTTTCATCTTTGACTAATCTGCTGACACGCATGAGTGGTTTGACGAATCTGACCCCGCAGATGGCGTCATTAACTAATTCCATGAGTTTGCTCGTGGGGCTCACGAACATGCCTGGGCAGTTAAGCTCCATGACGAATGTGATCAGTCAGTTGACCGGGCTGACCAATATCAGTGACCAGGTGGCGCAGATGACGAACTCCATCAGTCAAATTGCCGGGATGACGAATCTTCCCAGTCAGATGAATTACCTGACGAATGTGATCAGTCAGTTAACTGGGCTGACGAATATCAGTGACCAAGTGGCACAGATGACGAACTCAATTAGTCAGATTGCCGGGATGACGAATCTGCCCAGTCAGATGAACTACCTTACGAATGTGATCAGTCAGTTGACTGGGTTGACGAATATCAGTGAGCAGGTCGGGCAGATGACAAACTCCATCAGTCAGATTGCCGGGATGACGAATCTGCCTAGTCAGATGAACTATCTGACCAATGTGATCAACAAGTTGACCGGGTTAACGAATATCAGTGAGCAGGTCGGGCAAATGACTAACTCGATTGGTCAGATTGCTGGGATGACGAATCTGCCAAGCCAGATGAACTATCTGACCAATGTGATTAGTCAGTTGAGTGGTATGACGAATATCGGGGAGCAGGTCGGGCAGATGACGAACGCCATTAGTCAGATTGCCGGGCTGACAAATCTTTCGAGTCAAATGGATTATATGACGAATTCCATTGCGCAATTGGGGGCGCTAACTGGCCTTGTCTATCAGGTCGCCGCTCTTTCGAATGCGCTCGATAGTTTATCTGGTCTCACGAATATCTCCGAACAGATAGGCTCTATGACGAATGTGATTGGTCAGTTAAGTGGTCTGACGAATATCAGTGATCAGGTATCGCAGATGACAAATTCAATCAGTTTGATAGCCGGGATGACGAATCTGCCTAGTCAGATGAATTATCTAACGAATGTGATCAGTCAGTTGACTGGGTTGACGAACATCAGTGCTCAAGTCGGGCAGATGACAAACTCCATTGGTCAGATAGCCGGGATGACGAATTTGCCGAGCCAGATGAATTACCTGACGAATGTGATCAGTCAGTTGACTGGGTTGACGAACATCAGTGCTCAAGTCGGGCAGATGACAAACTCCATTGGTCAGATTGCCGGGATGACAAATCTGCCGAGCCAGATGAATTACCTGACGAACGTAATTAGTCAGTTGAGTGGCATGACGAATATCAGTGCGCAGGTGGCGCAGATGACGAATTCGATCAGTCTGATTGCCGGGATGACGAATCTGCCAAGCCAGATGAACTACCTGACGAATGTGATTAGTACATTGAGTGGCATGACGAATATCAGTGCGCAGGTGGCGCAGATGACGAATTCGATCA
>JBAWZF010000043.1 GCA_037143175.1 bacterium | reverse complement strand
GCCCCCCCCTGCCGCAATACAGAATAGTCACGGTCATCCTGCTTCACGCTGTAAAGATCCGTGCTTAACGACAGCTTTCGATCCAAAAACCAAGGCTCAACAAATGACAAGGTATAGGCTTCACGCGTCGAGCCAAATTCTGCGCGCAATTTAACTTTCTGGCCCGCCCCCATGAAAGGCTTCCCGCGAATATCAAAGTTTCCCTGACTGATCTCGGCAAACCCGATGAGTTTGTCGATGCTCGAAAACCCGACCCCGGTCATAAATTGGCCGGTCCGCTGCTCTTCCACATTGAACACAAGATCCGCCTTATTCGTCGACCCCACCTGCTCATGGTCACAGTTTACGTTTGAAAAATAGCCCAGGTTTCGTAACCGGTTTTCACTCGTCCGCACGCGTACCCCGTCATATTGCTCTCCGGGATAGATCAGCAATTCACGGCGGATAACCTTATCCTTCGTCACACTGTTGCCCCGGATCAGGACATTACGAACAGTGGTCAGACGCCCCTCATTCACCACAAAACGGACATCCACCTCCCCGGCTTTCTCACGGAGATCCAGCTTGGGTTGGACATAAGTATCCATATAGCCGCGGCTTTCATAATAGTCGCGAATAGCATCGGCGGATTTATTGATGACAGAGGTTGAGGCTTCCCCTGCTAGTTTCAAATCCGCAGCCTTCAAGAGGGGGGCATCCGGATAAATGGTGGCTCCGGAGATCGAGACTTTCGCAATGGAATATTTCAAATTTTCCTGAATCGGCACAGTGATGACGTATCGGCCGGGAGCCTCTTCACGTTTTCGGGGCGTCTGGACGTCCACATCCAGAAAACCCGCGTCTTTGTAAACGGCCCGGATCCGCTCGCACCCGGCCGTCAACTCTTCGACACTGTAAGGTGTGTGATGAAACCAACTTAATGGGTTATACCACGCCATGATCTCCATGGCTTCCCGGATAACCGACATTTCAATCGACTTCCTGCCCGGGAATAAATAGCGCACTATCTGGGCTTTATCCCCTTCCTTGATGTTAACCAATAAAGAAACCTGCTCCGCATGACCCGGCACCGGTTCCATACTTGCATCAATCTTTGCCGTGGCAAAAAGCCGCTTGCGATATTCTTCGGTCAACTTCACCACCCGGGCGGCAATGGTGGGATCATCGATATAATCTCCGGGATTCAGCCCCAATAAATCCTGAACCTTGGACACACTAAGCTCTTTATTCCCGCGAACACGCACAGGATTAACCAGTTTGTGCTTCATGCGCACCACATACGCCAAAGTCACGCCATCGCCAACCGTATCCACCTCGGCACTGACGTCTGTAATTTTACCCGATGCCAATAGGGAACGCACATCATTCGCCACTTCTGCCCGGTTCAAGGGAGCGCCCTCACGCATAGCAATATAGGCCCGCACCATCTGCTCATCCGCAGTGATCGGCCCCACTGTCTTGATTTTCAATACCTTGACAACCGGTTCAGCCAAGGACGGCAACGCCACACAGCAAAGCACCAAACTGAGACTCATAAATTTGCTTACAGTCATAGTTACCGAACCTCCTGATGCATATATGCCGGCTGGACACCCGCCTCGTCAACGCCATGCGCAGCGTCACGAAAACGAGTGAAGGAATCATCAAACGCCATCCTGACTTCTTCCATCGCCGGCCCGTTACGGTTTTTGGCAATCTCCACAATGGCCAGCGTGCGGTCTTCCCGCTCGGGATCATTTGAGGTCCGGCAAGGCCGCCGCAGCAACATCACAATATCCGCATCCTGCTCAATGGAACCGGAGTCACGCAAATCCGACAGCTTCGGTTTTTCCTCACCCCCGCGTGCCTCAGGCGCACGACTGAGCTGACTCAACACGAGGACGGGAACGCCCAACTCCTTTGCCATGCCTTTGATGCCGGCGGATACCATGGTAATTTCAACCTGACGTCCATGTCGCGAGTACTCCGGCGCACGCAGGAGTTGTAAATAGTCGATCACGATCAACTCAACATTATGTTTGCTCTTCATACGGCGCGCCCGGGCGCGCAGTTCCATGATGTCAAGTCCCGCGCTATCGTCGATAAAAATGGGAGCATGCTTCAAAAGATTGGCGGCATTAATCAGATGGGCATGATTCGTCGAAGAAATAAATCCATCTGAGATGGCATGTCCGGACACTCCGGCATGACAACAAATCATACGTTTGACCAAATCCAGACAGGACATTTCCAAACTGAATACCCCCACGGGACGTGGCCTGGATTCCGGGTCAGCCTTTCCCAACGCCACATGCTCCACGACATTCATGGCCAATGAGGTTTTCCCCATTGAAGGACGGGCGGCGAGCACGACCATATTGCCGGGCTTCAGTCCTTTGATCATTTTGTCCAGATCCCTGAATCCGGTGGGGATCCCCTGAAACCCTTTTTGTTCGTTATCAAACGTACGGATGATCTCATCCACCATCGTCGGCCAGGGACGCATCTGGCCGTGCTGATGAGCCGTAATATCAAAGAAGGCCTGCTCGACATGGCTCAATACCTGCGAGGCTTCAACACTGGGATCATAACAGCTCTGCTCTGCCCGCCGGGAGGTTGAAATCACTTCGCGCAGCAGGTGCCGGTCCCGCACGATATTAATGTAATATTCGGCATGGGCCGAGGTGGGCGTCGCATCCACGATACGATGGAGCGTGGTTGCCCCCCCAATTCGGTCAAGCAACCCGGTACTCTTCAGGCGCTCCCCCACCGTCAAAAGATCTAGAGGCCGTCCCCCATGGGCAAGCTCCAGCATGACTTCAAAAATGACACGATGGGCGGGGATGTAAAAAGAATCGGGAGCCAATTGTCGTTCGATGCAGAGGTCCATGACCTTATCTGCATCGAGCAACACGGCTCCCAGCACCCCCCGCTCCGCGTCCTCGCTATGCGGTGGAACGCGCTCGACAGGCGTCACCTTGGACGAGACAGGGGCTTCATTGGCCATAGGAACTTATTCCTGCACGACCCACACCTTGATGAGGGTCTCGACGTCAACACCGACCTTGACCTTGACATCAAAAGCGCCCAATTCCTTAATGGGTTGCTCCAATTCAATCGCGTGCTTGTCCAACTCAAAACCCTGGGCCGCCAGTAACTTGAGGATATCGCCACTGGTCACGGAACCAAAGAGCTTATCGCCTTCGCCGACCTTGACAGGAATAGTGTAAGACCCCTTCTGAATGGCCGCGGCCAGATCCAGAGCCTTCTCCTTCAACGCCTTGCGTTCAATCTCGCGCTGAACCTGAAGCTTGGCGAGTTGACGACGGTTGCCTTCTGTAACCGAGGCAGCCAAATTACGGGGAAGCAAATAGTTTCGCGCATATCCCTCGGAAACCTTGACAACTTGTCCGGCGGTACCGAGATCCTTGACGTCCTGCATCAAAATCATTTCAATTGACATATTATACTCCTATCAATTTAGCGCAACAAACCCATCACCCGGGCACGACGGATCGCACGGGCCACTGAACGCTGCAACTGAGGTGCGGCACCCGTTAACCGTGCGGGCAGAATCTTACCCTGTTCGGAGGTGAATTTACGCAGCATTTCATAGTCGCGCGGATCGATATGCTTAATGCTCTCAACCTGAGGCACACGACGCTTCGACACCATGTTTACACTACTGTTGTTCTCTCGCATAGCCATAACTAGTCTTCCTTCTCCTTAAAAATTAAAACGGCAAATTATCTTCATCCCCGGTCGGCGGAACCTCTGCTGACGTCACCGGAGGTGCACCCCCACGAACCACTTGCGCCGGACGAATCTCGCCAGCGGGTGAATCCGCAGAATCACTATACTCCGCACCGCGTTTGGGCGCACCGATGAACTGAGTCCGGTCGGCTACTACCTCCATGCGGTTAAATTTCTGACCGTCCTTTTCCCACTCATCATACTTCAGGCGGCCTTCCACCAGAAGAGGCGAACCTTTGGACAGATATTGCCCGCACGCTTCCCCTTGTTTGCCCCAGACCACCACATTCACATAACAGATTTCCTCCCGATCTTCACCGGAGGCTAACTTGTATTTATGGCTAACTGCCAAACGTATTTTGACCACAGCCTTTCCTGACGGCAAATAGCTTACCTCGGGATCACGGGTAAGATTTCCCAGCAGAAAAACTCGATTCATCGTGGCCATACAAGACTACTTTCCGATCAGGCGGGCACCGCAGGCGCGATGACGGGTGCCTTATTCAGGGACTTCTCGTCCAAACGGGTGATCTGAACGCGGAACACATCGTCATTCAAGTGATAACGGGAGGTAAGCACGCTTATCTTGTCAGCCGCAATCTTGAAAGTGACGGCTAAATAAAAGCCGGATTCCTTCTTCTGCATAATCCGGGCAAATGAACGGCGACCCATATCGCGAGTTTCCAAAACCTTACCGCCAGCCTTCTCGATCTCACTGGTCACATAGGCTGCCAGATCCTTCAAACGCTCTTCTTGAACGGTTTCACCAAAAATGAACAATCCTTCGTACATATTCACTGCTTTTTTCCTCCTGCCGTTACATCGTCTAAGCCGGCCGGATTTTCCTGCCTGGCATTAAAGCGGTTCATCGCAAAATCCATTCCTTTTTCCAAAATGACCTGAACGGCATCTGCCGTTTCCTCGATCGCCCTCTGGACCACCGCCCACTCTTCGCGTCCGAACTTTCCAAGCACATGATCTACCAGATGATCGCGGGTTGCCCCGCGCCCAATCCCGACCCGCACCCGTGCGTATTCCGTCGTACCCAGGACCTCGTTGATTGACGCCAACCCGCGATGTCCTCCTGCCCCTCCCTTTTTACGAAGGCGCAGTGTTCCGAGCGGAATATCCGCATCATCCACCACTACCAGCAGATCCCCGGGACTTAATTTGCGGTAATTTAAAACCGCCCCGACCGCCCTGCCGCTATTATTCATAAACGTTTGTGGTTTCACGAGGAGCAATTCCTCGCTGGCATACGCTGCCGTGCCCACCAACGCATCAAATTTCGAACCGGCTTTCAGCTTGCATCCCAAGCGTTCCGCCAGACAATCCACCAAAATAAACCCCATGTTATGCGGCGTTCGCTCGTATTCCAAACCCGGATTGCCTAGACCCACCACTATTTTCACGGTCATCGCTCCGAGCCCTACGAACCCAAACCACACCCCTTTTCAGGCGGCACAGCAGGTTACTTCTTGGCAGGCTTTTTCTCTTCCTTTTTCTCGCCCTTGGCCGGAGCCGCACCCTTTGCAGGGGCTGCCGCACCCTTTGTAGGGGCTGCACCTTCAGCGGTCGCGTCTTCCTTCTTCTTGCCAATGACTTCCGGAGCCGCCGCTGCTGCCGCTGCTGCTTCGTCGACCTTCTCCTCACGCGGCGTCACCACCGTAGCCACAGCTACATCACCAGCGGTCAATACCGTATATTTTGAATCCAGTTTAATGTCCCGGATCATCATGGTCTTGCCCAAGCCAAGCTCGGATACATCCACTTCGAAAGATTCCACCAGGTCGCCCGGCAAACACTCGACTTCGATCTGACGCAACAAGTGCTCCAGAATACCGCCCTGCTGGGACACACCCGCAGGCTCACCCTTGAGCTCGATGGAGATCGTGACGCGCATTTTCTTAGTCATCGAAATTTCCAGGAAGTCGGCATGAAGCACTGAGCCGTTCATGACATCGTGCTGAACCTCTCGTAACAACGCCTTGCTCACCTGACCATCAACATCCAAATCCACAATCAGATTTTCGCTGGAGTTATGCGTGATCATCGAATCGAAAGCGCGACTGTTGATCTTGATCGAACAAGCGGCTTTTTCCCCGTACACAACGGCAGGCACAAAGCCTGTCCGGCGCAGGGCCTTGGAGGCCGAAGTTCCGGAAGTTTCGCGTTTGCTCGCAGATAATTTAATTTCTTTAGCCATACTTACCTTTTCCCTTTCAACTTAACCTAAACTTTAAATAACGATGATACCGACTGATTGTCATGAATGCGCAAAATAGCTTCCCCAAGCAAGCCCGCCACCGAGAGAACCGTCACTGGAAATCCATTCGTGTTGGCCATCAACGGCACCGTATCCGTAACCACCAGTTCTTTGATCTGGGAGTTCTTCAACCGCTCCACCCCAACATCTGTCAACACCGCATGGGAAACCGCTGCATAAATATTCTCGGCGCCGTTCTCTTTCAAAATGCGTGCCGCCGTCGTCAGGGTTCCAGCCGTCGTCGCCAAATCATCAACCAATACACAATTACAACCACGGACATCACCCACCATGGTCAAGGCTTCAACTTCACTGGGGCCCTTGCGCTGCTTGGCCACAATGGCCAGCCCGGCACCAAGCATCTCGGAATAGGCATGAGCCATCTTGAGGCCACCGGTATCGGGCGATACCACCACCAACTTGCCCAGCTTTTTGTCGATCAGGTATTTCGCGATCACCGGCGAGGCATACAGATGATCCACGGGAATATCAAAGAATCCCTGCAACTGCTGCGCATGCAAATCCATCGTCAACAACCGGCTTGTTCCTGCGGCCACCAGAATATTAGCGACCAACTTCGCAGTAATCGGAACCCGGGGCTGATCTTTACGATCCTGCCGCGCATAGCCGTAAAACGGCATCACCGCTGTAATACGGGCGGCGGACGCACGACGCAACGCATCCACCATAATCAATAATTCCATCAGGGTTTCATTCGGCGGATGACAGGTGGGTTGAACAATAAAAACATCCCGACCTCTGACATTTTCAAGAATCTTCACAGCGGTCTCACCATCAGGAAACCGGCTGACCATTGCTTTCCCGAGAGGAATGCCAAGCGAGTCGGCAATATTCTGTGCCAATTTCGGATTCGCTGTACCTGTAAAAATCTTCATAATAATCTTTTCAATTCATCATTACCGCCGGATGGTTGCCCGACTAGGATTTGAACCTAGACTCTAGCCGTCAAAGGGCCGTGTGCTACCATTACACTATCGGGCAATATTTGCGCAATCTTCGTCCATAACCATGAACCCAACTCACGCTTTACCTGCGATTCAATCGCCAGGGCTTGGTCGTGATTTGAGGCCATGGCAAAAACCGAGGCCCCGCTGCCCGACAACAATACCCCTAACGCCCCTGCTGATTTCAGCCTCTCGGCAATCATCGACAGGAGCGGATATTTATTAAAAACCACCGCTTCCAGAGTATTATGAAGGCTGGCAGCAGCCAGTTTCACGTCTCCTCCTTCTAGCGCAAAGTACGCATTGATAAAGGTTTCTTGCGGCGAAGTCAACCCTGTTCTAAATCTGCGGTAGATATCCCGGGTGGGAACATTAAACCCGGGATTAACAACGACAATCCACCATTCAGTTCCAACAGGCCAGTGACAGGTTACCGGACGCACCTTTTCGCCCCGTCCTTCCATACAAACCGGCTTCCCATATACCATTGCCGGAATATCACTGCCTAATTGGGCGCCCAATTCCATCAGTTGTTCAACCGGTACCCCCGTATTCCATAACCGATTCAAGCCGACCAAAGTCCCTGCGGCATCCGCGCTGCCCCCGCCCATCCCGCACCCAATCGGGATTTCTTTCTGAATTTCAATATGAGCGCCACCAGAATGCCCCGTGACGTCGCGTAACAGCCTGGCGGCACGAACTGCAAGATTATCACACGGCGCCGGCAATATAAACTGATTCTCCCCGGGCAACCCGACAATCGCACAGGAAACCTCAATCGATGGCACCGCTGTCCGGGTGAGCGTAAGGGTATCATAGAGCGATACCGGAACCACCAGACTCCGGAGGTCATGATAGCCGTCCGGTCGCTTTCCAAGAATCTCGAGCGTGAGGTTGATTTTGGCAGGAGCCAACACCTTCACTACAGCGGAATCATCACCAGTTACGTGTTTCGTTTTCACCATGGCGCGGGCGGAGTTACCAAACCCCTTACCCCGTGTCAAGGCGGGATAAAAATTACCCCACCGGCTTGGGCAGGAATATTTCCTGAAAGAAACTCCGTGCGTAACGATCCGTCATGAGCGACATGTGATCGATGACAATCTGAGACAGGGCAGGACGATCCCTCTTTCCATACATCTTCTGAATAAAATGATGCAACTCGCGTACGGCAATCGAATCCTTGTCACAGGCCAATCCCCACTGGGTCTGCCGGCGCGAAGAAAGTTCACGCAGCTCAAAATCAAAGATGCTGGCCAGCATATTTTCCGCCCGTACCGCATATTCTTTCAACAGCGGATGGTAATAAATATTCTTACAATTATACTGATAGAGTTGTGTGAAGGCCTCAAAGACATCATCCGAAAACCCGATCCGCTCCGGGGTTTTGAGATTGGTGCGGATCATATCCGTCACTAGATTATTAATAATGGTGCGGTTATCCGCTCCCAATATCCGGATCACCGCCTTGGGCAGGGCAGGCATCTTGCCGAATACACTTAAGGCATCTTCATAATCCCGCCCGGAATAGGCAATCCGGTCCGCTAACCGCACCACACAGCCCTCCAATGTAAGCGGGACTATCCCGCGGCGTTTGATCTTCTCCAAAGCAGACCCCTGCTTGGTGCGTGGCCCCAGATATTGCTCCGTACTCTCTCCGCAATGACAGACAATGCCATCACGCACCTCATACGTCAGGTTTAAACCATGCTCTTCCGTGGACGGACGGAAGGCCAACCGATCCACTACCCGCAAACTATGAAGCTCATGGGAAAATGACTGCGTGGCATCAATCCGCTTCCATAACTTATCCAAGGCGGTCTCCCCGGCATGCCCAAAGGGGCCGTGCCCCAGATCGTGCCCCAGCGCTATGGCATAAGCGAGATCCTGATTCAAACCCAGCGCACGGGCAATCGTTTGGGCAATGGACGCCATATAGAGAGAATGATCCACCCGCGTAGACACATGGTCACTTTCGGGCGAGAAAATCACCTGAGTCTTGTAGCGAAGCCGCCTGAAGGCCGTACAATGAAGGATTCGATGGGCATCCCGTTGGAACGATAACCGGATGGGATCCTCCGCCTCCTCACGCTGCCGCCCAAAACTGGCCGAACTGCGGGTAGCCAAGGGATGATCCAATATCTTCTCTTCCCGATCCTGGGCAAACTCTCTTAGGGTCTTGGTCATGTGCCTTCCTATATCAAGCCTGCTACTACCTCGTCCAGAAGGAACAGGGCAAACAAATCATCGAATGTATGGCCATAGTGGGGGCCAGCCCTTTTGGGCTCCATATATCCTTCAACGAAAGGGAAGCCTAATTCCGCCGAAAAGATGGTCGGATGGATTTGACGATGTAAGGCCGATCTCCCTTGGGAGTGGCACTAGGCTACGATTAGTTTCTTCAGATGTTCAATATAGTAGCACCAGGTCTTCCATGAGACGTTTGGAGGAACCAGGTGGTCGAGCGCCGGAACATAGCGGCCTGCCGCAAGCATTTCGGCCGCCTTATCCAACTCGGCATGAATCGCGCTCAACGGCTGACCATCGGCCAGGGTATTCTTGTCGAGTCCGCCCCATATGCCCAGTTCCGGGAAATGCCTGCGGTATTCCCTTACATCATTACCAGCCTGAACTTCAAAGGGGAAGAAGACATTGATGCCGTGTCGGGGCATCACGTCGACCAGTTCGTTGACCAGTCCGTCGGAATCAACGGAGAGCAGTGGAATGTTGTTCGCTTTGGCGAAGGCCGTAATCCGGTCATACTGCGGCATCATGAAGGCCTCCACCATGGCCATTGAAATCAAGGAGCCCTGTTTGCCCGACATATCCTCCCAAATATGAATATGGTCAATCTGAATTCGGGCCTGGATCCGTTCATAGAGTTTGAGCCACAGCGTGGTGAAGGTCTCCATCATGTCATGGATGACCTCCGGCATGGTGTAGAACCCCACCAGCAGTTCCTCCACACCCAGCAGATCGCGAGGCGTACCAAAGTGACCCCAGGGAAACACACCCACCTGAACCGGTACATCCCTAGCTCGGATGGCACCAAGTTGGTTTAAGCCGGCCAGGCGTCCCTCGAAATCCGGAAACAGGCGCTCGTCCTTGTATCGCTTCCAATCATCTTCCGACTTGACAGGGTAATCCAGGAATTCGGGCATGGAGCCACCATTCTTCATATTCCGCACCGTGAAGCCGCGCCAGTCGAGCGACACCACCGTATCACCTTCATCCTTGAGGATTTTACCGTCAAAATGGGGCCAGGGGCCATACTCCACCGGCACGACGGCAAAGTCGTCGTCGAACCCATGATAGGTCTTTAAATTCAAGTCCTGTAGGCCGGACTCGGTTTTCCATCGCCCATAGGTCTCGCCCCAAGGACAGAAACCCAGGCCAATGCCAAACGGCGCCCGATCGACCGGTTTGCCCAAAAAAGTATTGATAATCCGCTCGCGATTGGTCATGTGTGTCTCCCGAATACTGTTTCATGTAAAACGTCTCACATCACCCCGGATTAAGTCTATACACAGAAACGACTTACTTCTGGACTTTTCCGACATTACGATTTAGCGTGAGAAACATGGTCGAGACTGTTTATGCTGGCTTTAACCGCGTTCCGCAACTGGGGCCTAGGCTTCATAGTCATGAGCTCTGGGAGATGGTGTTCTATACACAGGGGGAAGGCCGGATTCTGGTCGGGCAGAAATTCTACGATTTCCGGTGTGGTACCACCCTCTGTCTTCCTCCGGCAATTCCGCATGAGGAGCACACACACATTCCCTATTGCAATTATTGCCTGTCCATTCGCGGTATAGAGTGGGAGCCACATGTCATTGAGGTTCAGGACTCGGGGGATCATCCGATTTTCGCGCTGGCGAGGTTAATCTGCCAGGAGGCACTTCAAGAGGCACCCCTCCATCAGGAGCGAATGGAGCACCTGGCCACGGTATTGATCAGCCATATCGAGGAAATCCAGAAATCAGGACGCCCTGACTATGTTCAAAGGCTTAAGGAAGAGCTGCTACGCAATGTGGATAATCCCGACTTTGACCTTGGGCAGCGTATGGAAGGGTATCCTGTGTGTGCGGACCATCTTCGCCGCTGTTTTGAAAAGGCCTTCGGAGTCAATCCTAAGTCCTTTCAGCTGCAACTCCGCCTGGAACAGGCGCGTCAGCGACTTCGAAACGGTCAGAGTGTCAAGGAGGCGGCCCGGCAAAGCGGGTTCCCGGATCAGAATTATTTTTCGCGCCGGTTCAAGTTTCATTTTGGATATTGTCCCACCGAGTGTTCCCCTCGCCTCCGATCTGATGTCGTCTGATAAATCGGAACCGCACGTGACCCAGTTGTCGGATCCGGTTACTGCCCCGCATGTAATGCCACGGTACTGATCCCTTTTGTAGTCATTTTTCACTCCCTTTTTAACTTGTCTTGTTTGTCTATCGAGTAACTATACTGTCGTACAGCGATTATGGTTTGTAAATAAATTTGTTAGTTTTTATACGTCGGTTATTTCGACCACCTCGAAGCCAGCCATTTCAATCATCCGCCTATCGGCCTGACATCCTTGTCCCGGCGTGGTGAGATAGCCGGAAGTGAACATTGAATTTGCAGGGTAAAGAGCCAGAACCTGAAGCGGGCCGAGGCAGGCTTCCCGGCCTCCTGCAATTCGAATTTCGCGATCGGGGTGAACGAACCGGAACATGGCCAGGGTACGCAGGACATCCCCTGCGGAAATTCTGGATCGATTCATCAGTCCGGTTCCAGAGCGAGGATCCAGAAAATTTAATGGAATGGAATCCGCCTTAACGTCCCGCATGGCCAAGGCTAGATCCGCACGGTCTTCCAAGGTCTCCCCCATGCCCATCAAGCCGCCACTGCATAGTTCCAATCCGGCCGCCTTTACTCTTGCCGCCGTAGCTTTGCGCTCGGCGTAGGAATGGGTCGTGCAGATGAAAGGGAAAAACCGCTCCGACGACTCCAGATTATGATTGTACCTGTTCACGCCTGCCGCCTTGAGCTCCGCCGCCTGCGAATCATTGAGTATCCCGAGCGAGACGCAAATCGACAACGGAAACTCGCTTTTGATCCGTCGCACGGCACTGGTAATCCTGTCGAGATCCGCGCGTGACGGCGATCGCCCGCTGGTGACGATGCAATACCGGATGGCCCCCATCTCTTGAGCCTGCTTCGCCCCCTGCAGAAGTTCTTCCTCGCTCTGGAGCGGGTAACAGGGAACTACGCCTGTACTGGCGCTGGACTGACTGCAATACGAGCAATCTTCACTACAGCCTCCGCTTTTGGCATTGCGGATCACATGCAGACTGACTTTCCTGGAAAAATATTTCGCCCGCAGTAAAAATGCGGCGTGTAAAAGGTTCAGGAGCTCATTCTCCTCCGACTTCAGAATAGCCAAAGCCTCATCACGCCCTATCCCCTCGCCTGCCAACACACGGTGGCTCAGGGCAATCCAATCATATTCCATATTTATATTTTTCATAATGTAAGCACGGATATTCCCGAATTTTAAATTTGATACTCGTATTCCGATTGATGGACAAAAAATGCAGGACTAATATCGCCGATGTTATCCACCGATTCGGCTGTAGAGTTATCGTCCGGGTCGCGCCAGTGGACCCACTGCCGGGACAGAAGAATGCTGCCGGCTGAAAATCCAGCAAGCACGGCCCCCGCCAGAAATCTTTCACGTATTAAACCGGTCACCCCTCGTTCAAGAAGGGTTTTGATGACTTGAAAGAACCCAGGGTCATCACCGCTCGCAGTCCCAATATAGGCCACACTTGGCCGTGAAATTCCGGTTTCACCCAACATTTCCCGTATCAATGGGTCGCGGGATTTCTGATGATGATAGGAATCACCGGAAAGAAGATAAACTGGTTTTACTGTGTTCAAACACCCTCACACCATTAACACTATGTAATCTGTAGACATAGTATTATATCTACTTTTTGCGGTCAATTTGATTTCCTTTCGGACTTCGAGAGTGATACTATACAAAAGTAGTCGCATTTGAACTATGTCATATTATTGCATGCACAGAAAACATGAAAACGAAAGAGTTGATTGTAAATTCTAAAAACGGGATTCACTTAAGAGTTGCGGGAGAAATTGTCAAATTAGCCAAGTCCCATGACTGTAAACTATCCCTTTCCTGCAATGGCTGCCCGCGTGCCAACGCCTGCTCAATTATGCAACTTTTGACTCTGGATGCCGCCAAAGGATCAAAATTGGAAGCAAGTGCCGAGGGACCGGACGCTGAACTCGTGATTGAAAAACTGTCCGATCTGCTCTCGGACGGGGCGGGGATTTGACACTCTCTTCAATGTTCGCCACCCCCACCTTCAAGCTGAATGGCATAGAGCACATAGGCCCGAAGTTCGGCCGTTTGGTTGGTATTCAATTTTGACAGGCCTGACATCCCCGGAAGTAGGAGCTCCCATTGTTCCCGCGAATATTTTCTTACAGGTTGAGCGACATGACATCGGGCACAGCGCGTAAGATAGCGTTGCCTGCCAGAGGACAACGATTTGGTATCGATGCTTGAACCCGTCATGGCTGGATTAACAGGCGGTGCAGTATCCGTTAGGGCGATACCTGCACAACCTGCTGATCCGGCAATTAACAGGGTCGTCAGCACCCCCCGCAAGTTGACCCGCTTTATATACTGATGAATCACAGGGTCATTCCCAAAATCATGCGGGTTACATAATCAGGACTATCGTCGCTTTTTGTCAATTGGACACTGAGTGTGATCATCGCCACCTTTAACCTCGAGGTAGCCCGCCAGGCCTATCGGATCAACCGTAGGATTGAGAAACATATAAATCGTTTCCAGCGCGACATCTTTCCAGGTCGCCTCCATATCCTCACCGCTACTTTTCTCAATCTTCCAATCCGACAGATAAAGCGCGACCTGCCAGTTATCAGAGATGCTGTACTCCAACTCATGCCTGAAATCAAAACCCTCATACCTGGGTGATGCTTATTAGTTTCATTACTGATTACCTTCTTTTCCTTTGTTTGTTTTTATCCGTTCCGTTTCAACGGCCATCCGGTCAGCCATGTCGCGCCCCAGCATCACCCGGCTATCCTTCAGCCCCACAATGACCGGTTCGATTCTGTCATTTTGATGCACATCAATCATGACCACTGCAACTTTATTTACGGCAATGTCCGAAGCCTCTTCCTTGCGAAGCGATAAATGGTAGCCCTTAATTTTCACATCTATCGGATCTCCCATGGGGGCAACCCGAATGACTTCGACCAAACTCCCTGTGGTGACGCCCATATCTGCGATGCGGCGCCGGATGGCGCTGGCACCGCCCACCTTGACGATCTGCCCTTTCTCTCCGGGCTTCAATTCACTTAACGTTGTGCTCATTGATTCAATCTCACCTTGTCTGGGTGTGTTTCTGACATCCGCCAGGCACTGCGAAATACAGGTCTCACACTTCTCCGTAGTGTGCACGGCCTCCTTGCACTGGTAGCCGAAGCCTCGCACCCATTTGGCTCCTGCCCGGGGACAGGTCTCAACAAAAGCGGCAAATTCCAAGAGCCGGTCAACAATCGGCTTTGAGATGCCATGCTCCAGGCGACAGGCAACTTCATCAGCCTCTTTGCTCTCAACCCCCAGAACTTTAACAAAAAAATCATGAAGGGCTTCGTGTCGCCACAGAACCTTTGTCGCGACCTCTGTCCCCTGTTGGGTAAGCGTGATAAAGCCATAAGGCTCGTAGTTTACCAGGCCGCGGTCGCGTAACGCCTGGAGGGCACCAGTCACCGAAGAGCGATTGACCTTCATGCCTTCAGAAATGTCCTTTGCCCGTGCTACAGCACTTTTCTGGATAAGCAGGAGAATCGTCTCCAGATAGTTTTCCATGTTCGCGCTTAATGCCTGTGTATCTGCTGTCATAGGTCGTCCCTCCAAATACTCTCCCAATTGTTTGCCGCGACAAACTTACTACGTGGCGCCATACTTAGTCAACATAAAACGTTACTTAACTTACGGCAGGATATCCCGCGCGTATAAATCGCCTTAAAAAATCAAAAAAAAGTAGACAGTCATCCTTTTTGTGATATTGTCTACTTTGTCTATTAAACACATAGTGATTGAAGCCGGAAAATGAAAACAGAAATCCTATTCGTAATTGTCTTACCGTTCATGATGTCGTTTGCGGTCTCAACTGGCGCACGGGACAACAAATTGCTGAACGCATCTTATGACCCTACCCGGGAGATGTATCAGGCTTTTAATGCCTCCTTCGCAGAGTATTGGCATGCCCAGAGCGGAGAGACCGTAAAGTTCAAGCAATCGCACGGCGGTTCCGGAAAACAGGCCCGCTCAGTCATTGACGGACTTGCCGCCGATGTGGTGACTCTGGCATTGGCCTATGATATTGACGCCATCGCTGAAAAAGCGGGGTTGCTGCCTAAAAACTGGCAAACCCGTCTGCCGGACAACAGCTCCCCCTACACCTCCACCATTGTATTCCTCGTGCGCAAGGGGAATCCCAAGGGTGTTAAGGATTGGGACGACCTGGTCAAGCCCGGCATTTCGGTTATCACCCCGAATCCAAAAACCTCGGGGGGAGCCCGCTGGAATTATCTGGCCGCTTGGGCGTATGCGCTGAATCACTACGGCAACGATGAACAGAAAGCCCGCGATTTTGTCGCGCGACTCTTAAAAAATGTCCCCGTTCTGGATTCGGGGGCACGTGGTTCGACCACAACTTTCGTCCAGCGCGGGATCGGAGATGTCCTGCTTGCCTGGGAAAACGAAGCCTTGCTGGCGGTAAAGGAGGCCGGGGGCGACCAGTTTGAAGTGGTCGCACCATCACTCAGCATTCTGGCAGAGCCCCCCGTAGCCGTCGTGGATAAGAATGTGACGCGACATGGCACGCAAAAAGTCGCAGAGGCCTATCTGCGTTACCTCTATTCCGAGGCCGGCCAGGAGATCGCTGCAAAGAACTTCTATCGCCCACGTAATGCAGCCATTGCTGCCAAGTACGCAGCCCAGTTCCCGAAAATCAATCTGATTACCATCGATGCGGTATTCGGAGGCTGGCAGAAAGCACAACTCACTCATTTTTCTGATAACGGAGTTTTTGACCAGATTTACTCAAACTAAAATATATGTCATTCCGCGCCAAAGAATTCAGTGTGCTGCCCGGGTTTAATCTGACCATGGGTTACACCCTCCTTTATCTGGGGCTCATTGTCCTCCTGCCAATGGCCGCTCTGACTTTAAAAAGTGCCGGCGCGGGGTGGACTGGCTTCTTCCAAACGCTCACGCATCCCCGTGTCATGGCCTCCTTCAAACTAACCTTTGGAACCGCGCTTCTTGCCGCGCTCGTAAACGTGGTGATGGGCACCGTCGTGGCCTGGTTTCTGATCCGGGTGAAATTCCCCGGGAAACGCTTCATTGATGCCCTTGTGGATTTACCGTTTGCCATGCCGACCGCCGTCAGCGGTATTGCGCTGACAGCCCTTTATGCTCCCAATAGCTTTCTGGGCGGGCTTCTATTGAAACTGGGGATCAAGGTGGCCTTCACTCCTATCGGCATCACCGTGGCCATGATTTTCATTGGCTTGCCCTTTGTTATCCGCACCATACAACCCGCACTTGTAGACCTTGGCCGCGATCTCGAGGAGGCCTCGTTAACTCTGGGCGCTTCCCGCAGACAAACTTTCTGGCGTGTCATACTGCCCCTGCTCACACCATCCCTTCTCACTGGCTTCACCCTCTCATTCGCCCGGGCGGTGGGTGAATACGGTTCGGTAGTTTTCATTGCAGGGAATATGCCGATGAAGACCGAAATTGCCTCGCTCTTGATTTTAACCAAACTGGAACAGTACGACTACACTGGAGCAACCGTCATTGCCGTGGGAATGCTCCTGATTTCCCTGGTGCTCATACTCATCATCAACGCGCTCCAAAACTGGAGCAGCAAACACCTGGCCACCTGACATGAACCACAGCTCATCCAATTCAAACACCAGCACACACCCGGCAATGGACCCGCCGCTCTGGGTCAATGCGCTGATTGCCACCATCTCGCTCGGATTCCTGGGCCTGTTTATTGTCGCACCCCTGGGAATTATCCTCCATGAGGCATTTCGTGCAGGGCTTCACGTCTGGTGGGCCAGCGTGCGGGAACCGGATGCACTGGCGGCCATCCGCCTGACCCTCCTGGTCGCCGCTATCGCCGTGCCTCTGAATCTGGTGTTTGGCGTGGCCGCCTCCTGGGCAATAGCCAAGTTCCGCTTTAAGGGCCGCACCTTCCTCCTGACCCTGATCGACCTGCCTTTTGCAGTGTCGCCGGTGATTTCCGGCCTGATCTTCGTACTCCTCTTCGGACTGCAGGGCTGGCTGGGGCCCTGGCTGGCGGATCATGACATTCAAATCATCTTTGCCGTCCCCGGTATTGTGCTGACAACTATCTTTGTCACCTTTCCTTTCGTGGCCCGTGAATTAATCCCCCTGATGACTGAACAAGGCTCAGAGGAAGAGCAGGCGGCGCTCAGTCTTGGTGCCAACGGCTGGCAGGTGTTCCGCCGTGTAACTCTGCCGAATATCAAGTGGGGACTCCTGTACGGAGTGATCCTGTGCAACGCCCGCGCCATGGGGGAATTTGGCGCCGTCTCAGTCGTGTCGGGCCATATCCGGGGTGAGACCAATACCCTGCCGCTGCACATCGAAGTCCTTTATAACGAATACAATTTCGCGGCCGCATTTGCCGGGGCGTCCCTACTGGCGGCCCTGGCCCTGGTGACTCTGGCTATCAAAAGTCTGGTGGAATGGAGGAGTGGACAGGCATGAGCATTATCCTGAAAAACATCAATAAGTCATTCGGCACCTTCAAGGCGTTGAACACGATCAATCTCGAGTTTAAATCCGGGGAACTGACCGCGCTATTGGGGCCATCGGGCTCGGGGAAGACGACACTACTGAGGATTGTCGCCGGCCTTGAAGAGGCGGATCGCGGAACTGAAGCGGAAATTCTTTTTGACCAGGAATCGGTGACCGGAAGTCCGGTACACCGGCGCAATGTCGGCTTTGTCTTTCAGCACTACGCCTTGTTCCGACACATGACCGTATTCGAAAATATTGCATTCGGACTCCGGGTGAAACCACGATCGGAACGACCTGACAACAAAACAATCACAGAAAAAGTGACGAAACTCCTGAGTCTGGTTCAGATGGAATCCCTGGCAGAACGCTATCCCCCGCAGTTATCCGGCGGACAGCGCCAGCGGATCGCCCTGGCCAGGGCGTTGGCAATCGAACCCAAGGTCCTACTATTGGACGAACCGTTCGGGGCACTCGATGCTCAAGTGAGGTCTGAATTGCGTCGCTGGCTCCGGCAACTCCACGACACGATCCACGTCACCAGTATCTTCGTAACCCATGACCAGGAGGAAGCCCTTGAGGTCGCCGACCGGATCGTGGTGATGAACCGGGGCGTCATTGAACAGGTGGGGACGCCGCAAGATGTCTTTCACCGGCCGGCCAACAAATTTGTGATGCAGTTCCTGGGCGATGTCAATGTCTTCCATGGGCGTATCGAGAGTGGCCATGCCGTGTTCACTGAGGCCCCGGCTGAGTCGGTGGAGGCCGCTGCCCGAATGCTGGTCCGTCCGCATGACCTGCTGATCCAGCGTCCGCACGATGGGTCAGGCCAGGGAATTTCAGCAAAGGTTTATCGAGTCATGACCGCCGGATCGGTGGTCAAAGTTGAATTGATCGATCATCAGAACCGGCTGATACAGGTGCATCTGTCGCACGAGCGCTACCGGGAAACCCCGGTGACTCCGCACGAGGAGGTCATCGTGGTACCCCACAAGCCCCATGTGTATGCCGGGGAAGATAAATGGGATGGAAATTACGTCATTTAAATGTGGAGACTAAAAAATGAAGCTTGATGAAATTATCAGTTTGCGCCAGGAAACCACCCCCTTAAGTGTGGAGGATCGACTGAAGTGGGCCGCGGACCACTTCCCCGGGAAAATCATCTTTGCCTCAGCACTCGGGGCAGAGGACCAGGTGATTACCGACCTGATCGCCCGGCTTAAGCTCGCCATCCCCGTCGTCACGCTGGACACAGGCCGGTTATTTAACGAAACCTATACCCTGATCCAGAAAACCGAGGCTCGCTACGGCTTCCGGTTCCGCATTCAGTTTCCGGATCGCCAGGCGGTTGAATCCATGGTGGCGGAACACGGCATCAACCTGTTCCGTGAGAACATTGAGAACCGTAAACTCTGCTGCAAAATCCGCAAGATCGAACCCCTGCGCCGCGCCCTCTCGGGCTTCACAGGGTGGATCTGCGGATTACGCCGGGACCAGTCTGTGACGCGCTCCGACGTGAACACGGTTGATTGGGATGAGGCCAACCAGATGCTCAAAATCAACCCGCTGTTCGATTGGAGCGAAAGTCAGGTCTGGGAGTACATCGCCCGGCATGACGTTCCTTACAACGAGTTGCATGACCGGGGCTATCCGAGCATTGGATGCGCCAGCTGCACACGAGCCATAAAACGAACGGAAGATGTCCGCGCCGGTCGCTGGTGGTGGGAACAGCCGGAACAGAAGGAGTGCGGATTACATTGGGTCGACGGCAAACCGGTGCGGAGCAAAACGGCAGGGAATAGTTGAACAGAAGCGCGCGAAGACCGCGAAGGAGAGCATAAATGAACCATTACAACTTAAGTCAATTGAAACAACTGGAGGCTGAAAGCATCCATATATTCAGGGATGCAGTCAGTCAATTTGAGCGTCCGGTCCTCCTCTATTCCATCGGGAAGGATTCGTCGGTACTGGTACGGCTTGCCCAGAAGGCGTTTTATCCCGGCCGACTGCCATTCAAGCTTCTGCACATCGATTCAACCTGGAAATTCAGGGAGATGATTGAGTTCCGCGACCGCTTCTGCAAGGAACAGGGGTTCGACCTCATGGTTCGCTCCAATGAGGAAGGCAAGGCCGCAGGAGTCAACCCGTTCGACTACGGCAGCCGGAAATACACCGACATCATGAAAACCCAAGCCTTACTACGCGCCTTGGAACAGAACAAATTTGATGTGGCCTTTGGTGGCGCCAGGCGCGATGAGGAGAAGTCGCGCGCCAAGGAGCGGATCTATTCCTTCCGCGACCAGCATCACCAGTGGGACCCCAAAAATCAGAGACCGGAATTATGGTCGCTCTATAACGGCCGGATCAATCCCGGTGAAAGCGTGCGGGTATTCCCGCTTTCCAACTGGACGGAAACAGATATCTGGCAATACATCCGTCTGGAAAAGATCCCGATTGTCCCCCTTTATTTCGCCAAACCCCGTTCCGTGGTGGAACGCGACGGATCCCTGATTCTCGTGGATGATGAACGCATGCGAATGAATCCGGGCGAAAAGCCCATGGAGAAAATGGTGCGATTCCGAACGCTCGGTTGCTATCCCCTGACCGGTGCGGTCGAGTCCACGGCCACAACCATTGAGGACATCGTGGCCGAAATGTTGCAGACCCGGGTGAGTGAACGTTCAACCCGGATGATTGACCATGACGGTGATTCGTCCATGGAACAAAAGAAACGGGAGGGTTATTTCTAATGAATATTGATGTATTTTTAAACCAGCACGAAAAAAAAGACCTGTTACGCTTTCTCACGTGCGGCTCGGTGGATGATGGAAAATCCACCCTGATCGGCCGCTTGCTCTATGACAGCAAGTTGATCTTTGACGACCAACTCAGTGCCTTACGCAAAGACAGCGAAAAGAATGGAACAACCGGCCACGGCGAAATTGATTATGCACTACTGCTCGACGGCCTTAAGGCTGAGCGGGAACAGGGCATCACAATTGATGTAGCCTATCGTTACTTCGCCACGCCCAAGCGAAAGTTTATTATCGCCGATACACCAGGCCATGAGCAGTACACCCGGAATATGGCCACCGGCGCCTCCACCGCCAGCCTCGCCATCATTCTTATTGATGCCCGATACGGGGTTGTGACTCAGACTAAGCGTCACGCCTTTATTATTTCATTACTGGGGATCCGGCATCTCGTGGTGGCCATCAATAAGATGGATCTGGCCAGCTATGACGAAGCTGTGTTCAACCGGATCCGGGGTGAGTTCGCTGCCTTTGCAGAGCAGCTTAACATCCCCGAGGTCGTCTATATTCCGCTCTCGGCCCTCAAGGGCGATAACGTGGTGGACAGATCACCGCACATGACCTGGTTCAAAGGGGATCCGCTTCTGACAGTTTTGGAAACGGTCGACATGGCCAATGATAACAATTTCTCTGACTTCCGGTTTCCCGTGCAATATGTGATCCGGCCCAACCTGAATTTCCGCGGCTTCGCTGGCAGCGTGGCCTCCGGGGTGGTCAAGGTGGGTGATAGAATCCGGGTATTGCCGTCCCAGAAGGAAACTACCGTCAAATCCATCGTCACGGCTGATGGCAATCTTGATCAGGCGTTTCCCCCACAAGCGGTGACCTTGGAACTGGCTGAGGAAATCGATATCAGTAGTGGCGATATGATTGTCCATCCGCATAATCCGCCGATATCCGATAGAAAAATCGAGGCTATGACGGTATGGATGACAGATGAACCTTTGAAGGAGGGCTTGACCTATCTCCTCCGCCATGCGGGTCACAACGTCAAGGCCCAGGTGAATACCATCCTCTATTCCATCGACGTCAATACCATGGAGAAACGGGCATCAACCGAACTGGGGCTCAACGAGATTGGGCGGGTGGCGTTTAACACCACACATCCCCTCCATTTTGACCCCTATGCAAAGAACCATGCCACGGGCAGTTTCATCCTGATCCATCCGATCACCAACACTACGGTCGGGGCCGGAATGATTACCGGAGCTCAGGTTAACCGCGACAACAGTCCCGGCATCACCGGTGACAACGCTATTGCCGCACAGGAGCTGGCCAGAAAGCTGAAACTCCTCATAACTCACCTTGAGGCCGGAATAGTGCCTGAGGCCAATATCCAATTGATTTTGAAACTCTTGTCGGAAAAGAATATCATTCTCGACTATTCCATTTAATTCACGAAACGAGGTTGAATGAGCACTTCCAAGCAAAATGGGAACGGCCCCCTTTATAACGATCTTGAGGCGGCCATTGCCGGTTATACGGCTGGAACATTGAATAGCAACCAGTTGAAGCCGGTGCTGGCCCCTTTCGGCATCTATGAACAACGCAATGCCCAGTTCATGCTTCGCGTCCGGATCACGGGTGGCCACCTCGCTGCAACTGCTTTGCGCGATCTGGCTGATGTGATGGAGAAGAACAACATCCCATTGGGTCATCTTTCCAGCCGGCAGGCCATCCAGTTACATGATGTGGCCGTGGAGAAAATCGTTGAAACGATGATCCAATGCCATGCGATCGGCCTTCCGTTCAAGGGAGGCGGAGGAAATACCTATCGCAACATTCTCATTTCAGCAGACAGCGGCCTGGCACGGGATGAGGCTTTTGATGTCCTCCCCTATGCTGAGGCTATCCATCGGATCCTTGCCAACCGACCAGAGGCATTCCTGCTACCCAGAAAATTCAAAGTCGGGGTTTTCTCGAAACCTTCCGAGGCATTTCTGGCTGCTGCGCAGGATCTTGGGTTTCTTGCCGTGACCGCCGGTGAAAAACGCGGCTTCACCGTCTATGGCGGCGGCGGCATGGGGCGGGATAGCGGCTTGGGAATTAAGCTGATTGAGTTCCTCCCTCACGACCAGTTTATTAGGTGTACTTTGGCGATGCTTAATCTCTTCAGCGACCAGGGAGACCGTGTTAACCGACATCAGGCCCGGCTCAGGTATGTACTCAAGAATAGAGGTGCGCAGGACTTTGCCCGTCTGTTTCATTTCTATTTCGAGAGAAACACTTGGGATCCCCCTATTCTTCCGCCCAGCCCCGACTATGCGGCATTGGCTAACCGGCGCAAAAGAATACCTGCAGGACTTCCATTACAAGCAGGTTACGAGGTATGGAAACGTCACGCCGTGGGCCACACTCGACTGGGAACTGACCAGGTTACGGTTCGTCTTTATGTCCCCTATGGCAATCTCACTCCCGAACAATGCCGGCGTCTAGCTGGAATTGCAGAGGACTTTGGGGGAAGTTTCCTGCGGCTCATGAGGAGTCAGGATCTGCTTCTGGGCCCTGTATCTGAGACATCCTTGCCAGCCCTATACAACCGGCTTATCGAGAATTTCCCGGGGCTGGACTTGACGCTCCGCTCATTCCGGGGACATATCACCACCTGTGTTGGATCCTCCGTGTGCAAAATCGGGGTTCTGTCCGCTCCAGCTTTGGCTGATACCATCTCAGAAAAAATGGATGCACTTCTCCCGGCAGATACGCCGGAAAAGCTTAAGATCCTTCGGCAGCTGACGGATAACCTTCTGATCTCCGGTTGCCCTAATTCCTGTTCAGGCCATCCAAGCGCAGGATTAGGATTACAGGGATTGAAACGGCGTATTGGGGACAAAATCGAAGAAGCCGTCCTACCCTTCACAGGACGCTCCCTTCAGCCCGAGTCCCTACGGCTGTCAACCTATGATGAAGCCAACCCGGCCATCACGATTGAAAACCTGCCCGCCTTCGTTGCCGAATCACTTGGATTCAGGACGCTTTAAGAAAAAGGAACCGGCAAATGGTCATTCTCTACCGAACGATGATCTTCTGGTTGAGGAGCGGAGCGACGATAGCCAGCAAGATCTGGTTCGCTCAGATTTCGTTCTGAATATCTTCTCTGGTGAGTTCGCAATCTCGGAGGATCTGGGCGAGAAGTCCTCGGCCCATGCTCTCGCCACGGTGAACAAGAACCACCGTGCATCGTCCGTCGGGGTGACGGAGAAAGTGGTGACTTCCCTTGATCCGGATGATTTCAAAGCCAAGGCGCCGAAGCGCCTTGATGAGTTGAAGGCCATTGAGGGAGGGAAAAGTGCTCATGCCATGGCCGCAACACGCTGGACACCGACAAACTGATTAGCGACAGGGTCTTCAACTTCCAAGCAAAGTTCAATGGCCTCTTTAATCCTCTTCATCAGGACATCGAGCGACTTCGCTTGCGTATGACACCCCCGCAAAGCGGGCACTGATGCCATAAAAAAACCATCCTCATCCTTTTCGATTACCACATTAAATTCTTTTATCATCTGTCACCCTC
>JBAWZF010000042.1 GCA_037143175.1 bacterium | reverse complement strand
CGTCAGATTGAGCCAAAATGGCCAGAAATCCTGCAATTTAGATGCGTCTGCCCTGCTTAGAAATGGTTGCTTAGATACTTTGATCATGGCAGTATTCCAGCATGAACGTAAGTAGTGAATTGGATAAATTTTTTACCGAAATGGAGAGGCGACCACGATCCATGGCTGATTCGATATGACGGCTTACCACATCGGAAAACTGGCTCTTGGAACCCCTCCACTCGTAGTGGGAACACTTTCTTCGAGAAGTTCCCTTCCTTCTGCACGTCGTGTTGCTGATTACCCCTGTAATGTGGTGGAAGTCAGACTAGATCAGATTGGAACGGATACTCCGGGGTGGCTGGGAGAGTGCCAGGCAATTGAGGCGGCCGGGGTTCCGGTTCTGCTGACCCTTCGGTTAGCCTCTGAAGGGGGGAACTGGGTCAATCCTGATGCTGAGCGATGGCCCTTTCTCTACGCTGCACTGAACAGTCTCTCCTGTATTGACGTAGAGTTCGCCAGCGAACTTTGTGTGCCACTCTGTCGGCAGGCTACGGAACTCGGGAAATGTGTGGTCGTCTCTTCGCATAATTTTCAAGAAACCCCTGATTATGCTGAATTGAAAAGAATTCGGGATGAGATTTTGGCCATTCCGAATGCGATTCCCAAAATAACGACCATGATCAATGATGAGGCCGATGTGGAGACCTTGCAAAAGCTTCTTGAGATCACCACTGTGCGGCCTATCTGTATTCTCGGTATGGGGAGCATGGGTACCAAAACGAGAACTCTTTTTCCGACCTTAGGGGCCTGTCTTGCGTATGGTTACCTAGACGTGCCAAGTGCCCCAGGACAACTGTCGTCAAGTCAACTGATGCAAACTTTGGGTAGGCTATCTGATGAAAGCCGCGACCTCAAGGTCGCGAAGAACTTCCGGCTAAAGCCGGTACTCTGACGAGGATATGCTGGGTCAGAGTACCGGCTTTAGCCGGAAGTTTTTCGCGGGGCTTTAGCCCGCATATTTTTGTGGTTTGGATAAATATATATGAAAACTTGTTCCATTAAAGAATCTGAGGGGATTGAAGCTCAACAGCTGGCAAACCTGCTGGATTTCATTCCTGTCTTTGAAGATCCATCCTTCTGCCCAGCCGGACAGATTCCTGTTGATGAGGATAATTGGCCGGACGAAGACTTTATGAAGTTGGTCTCCCGTTTCATGGATGCCTGCTATAAAAATGGGTTCGTTGTCCGGTTCGATTGGGAGAACTGGGAGACGGAAGCCATGACCTATGTCAGAGACCCTGCCTTACTTAAAGAAGCGGATCTGGTCGTTTTGCGTCGCCTGCTTACCTGGCATATCCGGCAGAATAGGTTCACCAAAAACCATGTCGCCATCATGATCGCTTCAGGACATATCCTGCTAGTGCTTAAGTCTTTAGGAGCTTTCAGGGTGTAGCCTTACTGCAATGGGGAGGAGCGGAGCCCAATGTGGGAGGGGCACTCCGTGCCGCGACAGGCTCGAAAGAGTCGCCGCAGGGGACTGCGCCTCCCACATTGAAGAGGGAGTCCCTTACTTGAACGTGTCATTCCGTCAGCGTGATGCGGCCAAAGACGTGGTGACGCTTCTGGCGCTCTCTTTTGGACAAACCTTCTCCCTCAATTGCGAGTCGCTTTTCGATTCGTGCATTGTACATACCAAGTTGCAGTTCGTACTCGCCTGGAGGTAGTTGGGTGGGGGGCTGAAACCGGAACGGGATATTCAGTGAGCCGAGGGCGAAAGTTTGCCAAAGCGGGAAGTTGAAGGTATGCACCGTGTGTCCCTGGTCATTTAAGAGGTGGATGAAAAATACGATATCGTCCAGATGTGGGGTTCTGAAATTGTCGACTCCCATTTCGCAGTTGATCAGCACGGTTTCCCGTTTTGAAATCGTGGCAGGGATAATCAGTCGGGATAGGTGGATGATGCCATCAAAGGTGATGGGGACCTTATTCCAGAATGGGGCAGGGGCATTAGTCCCTTGCCCTTGGCTTAACCAAGATGGTTGAACCCCGCCCTCTGACCAGTTTTTGAGATCTTTCTGGATTTGTGTGACATCAGGAATGAGTCTCCAATTCAGCAGTTGGCATTGACCGCTCAGGGCCTTGATCTCAAGTTGAGCTTCATATGGGGCAAAGGCCTTGGTAAAGCGAGAGGTAACCACCTGATACCCGAACTCCAGATGATGGGTGGTTTCAAAGGGCGTCAACTCCTGACATTTGTGGAAATCATCCAGCTTCAAGGCCAGCTCGGCTGTCGGGGTCTGGCACTGAATGACGCATTCAAGCAGATAGGGCCCGCAGGCTAAAGCGATGCCTTCCTCCGGAAAGCGATAGCCCTGGGCGTCGTCAGGGAGAAGCTTAGCCGATGCTTCTCCGTCCAGGTAGCGCATGCTTTTGAGGGCTTCGCTTTGTTGAGATGTTGGAATATCCGACGGGTTTAGCCGCGCACGGTCTTGAATCATCCCCCCATAGAAATTGAAGACGCGGGTTTCGCGCTCATCCATCAGAATCGTCGCCCAGGCGTTCCCACCCATGGACTGAATCTCAAGTGGGATCAGAAAGCAACCATCAGGTATCTCTGGATTACCAGGGCTGCGTCGCCACTGACTCGGGGTGAGGGTGATGACCGTTTGGGAATGGGCGCTGAGGGTCACCCTATGTTTCTCGCCACCATAGGAGAGGTTGATTTGTACAGGCCAGGAACCGGACCGTAGCCCGAACTTGAGCGGCTTAGGTGCGGAATACAACACAACGTGACGGGTAGCCTGCGAGTTTTTTTGGATTTTAAAACTACGGTCATTACGGGGGAAAACCGGCCCATTGGGGAATAGCCAATCTTGATCCATTGAAAGAGGGACACCAGGGATGGAGGCGATATGGATCTGATTCCAGAAATCAGCGTTAGGCGCGGCGACGGTTGCTGCTCTATTCCGGAAAACAGCCAGTCCGCCGGGCTCAAGGTAAATGGTTTTGATGATGCCAGGGGCCCCAAGCGGTGATGCGAGAGACTCATTGAAGGTTTCCCCCGCCAGGTGTTGCGCCCAGTGAAGATTATCGCCACGTCCCCAGAAAAAAGCCTCCCGCCGGGCGATATGGGCGGATTCGGCAAAGGCTGTCATAAACAGAATAGCAGCGAGGATTTTGTAACGAAACCCCTTCTGCCACAGGTTTTGCAAGGCATAAACTGCACCGAAGATCAGGACAGGCTGCAGGTAGGAAAAATGAAATGGCTGAACTTCAGGTTTCCCGACGATGGAGATAAGTAGCGCCAGAAACGGGAAGGCGAGGAGAGCGAGGATGAGTATCCTCCCCTTTTGGAGTGCGGCGGCTTGACGCCGCTTTTCATCGACGCGGCTTGACGCGTCGACCCCGTGCTGGTCAACAATAACGAAAATCAGGCCCAGGAATGCCAGCAGGGTAATCGTCCAGCCCAGGGCGCTGACAATGGTGGGTGTGTTTCCGGTTAAACAGGATAGGAGCCGTGTACTTAACGGCTGTGCCATAAATTCCGGGCTGACATTGTATTGCTGGATGAATTCGAAATTTGCCCGCATATTCTCCCAGGTTCGGCCCCATCTAATAAAGGCAGCGGGCGTTCCCAGCAGGATCCCGATAGCGATACCACTGATGGAAAGGCTGAGGGAAGTCAGCACTTTCAAAATATGACGATCAGTTGCGAATTCAAGAAGGATGAAGAGGCCAATGGCGATGCCGGCGAGAGCTCCCTGATATTTGCAGGAGAAGGCCAGTCCTGTGGCCAGTCCAGCCCAAAGAAGCCAGATTTTACGAGAGCGTTGTGCATAAGCGCTGAGACAGGAAATACTGATGAGCGCGAAGAGATCCACCCCGATATCACCGGTTGCGGAATGGCTTACGACATTGGCCAGAGGGGCGATGCCTGCCAACGACAGCGCAGCAAATGCGAGCCAGCGGTTGTGCAAAAGCCGGAAGGTTAGTCTGAACAGAAGCGCCAGACAGCACAGACTGTAGAGGACTCGGAGGCTCAGGGCCCAATAATACAACGTCAGTTTGTCCGGCTGCACAAGAGGGGAGGCCTCCGGGGAAACAAGAGCGGCGCAGGTGTCTCGGATCAAAATGAGCCCTCGCAGGAGGAGTTCGTCGAAATGATTGAGCCCCAGCGGATAGCCATCATAGAACAAACTGCCGACATACCAGACGTAATGACCCTGTAAAAAATTCCCCAGGGCGGCAACCTGCTTGGGCGCATCAGGATGAAAGATGTAATCGCAGGTTAATCCCCGGAAAAGCCCATTCAGGCGGAGCAGGAGTGCGATGCAGGAAATGGCGACTACGGCCATCCACCACCACCGTTTGCTTCTCATGTGATCACCCAGAGGGATTGGATATAGATACCCAGCAGGGCATCTGTATCATCGGGACAAAATGTGCTGGGTAATTCCCGCATCAACTCCAGGTACCAGACTCCGACTCCGAATCGGGAATCGTGCCAGATGAGAGTTTCGACAAAAGCCTCCGTGTCCCCTCCAAATTTAACCCCGTAGTGTAGTGCGGCCAACCCGATGGATAAATCGAACAGGCTGTCTTCGAGGCCTGCAAGTTTTCCCGCAGTATAGGCTTGCTCAATTTGATGCGTTTTTTCAATCAATGCCCGACCTTGATCCTGCATGCGAACCCTTGTCGCAGACTCAATCAAGGCGCGTAATTTTCCCAGCAGTTGTTCGACTTCAGCTCCGCGGTTCCGTTGTTCCCGGATCAGAATGCGGTAGAATTCGCCCGGTTCGCCGATCAAATCCGCTACCGCTACGGCCAGGGAACGTTTGAGGACAGGATTGGCTGTCTGCTGAAGGCGGGGGAGGATTTCGTAAATGGCCGCCATTTCGCCAAGTTTGGCTAGTGCTTCACTGGAGGCGGAAATAATTTTGGAGTCATGGCTTTCCTGAAGTACCTGGAGGAGGGGCTCGGAGGCCCGAGCATCTCCGATTTCGCCCAAGGTACGTGCTGTTTCAGAAACCGTTTCGCGATCCCCATCCCTGAGGCGGCGGATCAGGGCGTCCACGCTGGAACGGTCATGGGTTTGGCGGAGTGCGCGGGCAATTTGGGGAATCAGGTCAATGTGGGGGTCGTCCAGTTTTTGCACGAGTGCCTCGATCGCATCGGGGCCCCCAATGCGGCCGAGGGCCATGGCCGCTTCCTCACGCACCTCGGATGAGGGGTCATCCAGTTTTTCAATCAGGTCGCGTACCGCAATCCGGAAGCGATCCTCGCCCAGTTTTCTCACCGCATCTGCGCGGCCATCGCTGGTGGTGGAGCTTAACATGGTGACGACATTATAGGTGCCAGCGATCATACGCAGGGGGTTTCCCACCTGCATGCTCGCCAGGGCCGTGCGGAATGTCATTTCGCCCTTCAGCAGTTTCACGGCCAGCAACATGCGTACAGCCACCAGCCAGACGAGGGCAACCTGCAGAATAATCAGGACATGGTAAAACCCGAAGGCGGTGCCGGTGGGCATAATCCAGTGGCAGGGATGCGCGTTCATCCAGTCCATCACCTTGCCCGCCACCAGGGGGCCGAGCGCACCCAGTGCGCCAACGGCGCTCCAGTGTACGGCCATGGCCATGGTTCGGCCATTAGCCGGCATCAATGCGGCGATCAGACTGAGCTGGGACAAGCCGACGCCGGAGTAGAAAAGGCCTCCGAAAATGTTCGCGACCAGAAGGATCAGGAGGGGTTGTGGCAGCGAAAACGGTGCCAGAAACGGAAGATGAATGGTGACAGGAATGTCGAGCATGAAGAACCACCCTGCGCCCAAGGCGGGGGCGATAATCATCATGACCGCACCGAAATTGCGAGCCCCCACGCGATCCATCACATAGCTCCAGAGGAAGCCAGCGATGGAGGCCCCGATCATGCCGCTGATCACCAGTGCCGACATGGCGCTATAACCGATATGATAGACGCGATTCAGGTAGACAAATCCAAGCTGGGCGATCAGGCCGACACTGAATGTCCAGATTCCCATGGAAAGTGTCAGCCATAAGAAATCCCGGTTTTTGAGTGGTTGAATGAATCGTTCCAATAGGTTGCCCCGGGAGATGGTGCCACCGGGTTTGGGTTCCGGCACTCCCAGATGTACCAGGATGTCGGCAACACCGAGACAGGCGGCCACGCTGAAAACAATGGCGAATCCGTTAAGCACGCGGCGCGGTTGAGTGGGATCATTGAATAAGTCTAGGGCCCAGCCGGCTGCGATCATGCCAAGCAGACCAAAAATTGATACCAGACTGTGACGTGTGCCCCAGAAACTGGCACGTGATTGGGGCGGAACCAATTCGGCCATCCAACTCCACCAGGGGGCTGAGCCCATCTGCGCCAAGACGGCACTGATGGCCACCACGGTCACAACGGCGGCGGCCATCCAGGGGGTGCCGGGAGGAACGAAGAGCGGCAAGAGGGCCGGGATAAACCATAGCAGGCGATGCAGTAGCACCAGCGTGGCCCAGTAGGGCTTGCGTGCCGGAAGACGCTCGGCCACAAGGGCTGAGAAGACTTGCAGGACCATGGCTAACTGTCCCACTGTGGAGGTAAGCCCGATCATAACGCCGTTTGATCCAATGGCGTTCATCAGCATGGTTAACGGCATGCCGCCTGCTATATTGGCCCAGGTATTTCCCAGACAGCCGGCAATGATATTTATCCGCAGTCCCCGCTTCACTTCGGCGTCCGTCAGCGGAGTTCCATTCGTTTTTAATTTTTCAGAAATTGGGTCAACCATATCAAATTTTCAGGTGGCATTATCGCCAGCCCATAACCTTGTCCGCTTCTGCTCATTTCGTCAATAAAGAGTTTTTAACAAGGCTTTATAGGGTGGCGTTCGACGTCCGCGGCGAACGCATTTTCTTTCCTGTCGCCGAGTACAGCCGCCAGGGATGTCGGCTGCCACCTTGGAATTTTTGCATGTGCCTTGATCCTTTTCGGGCTCAATCAAATCTTCCTGTAATATTCTTCACTTTGTCAAAAGACTCGAGAATTGCTACCTTCCCAGTCATAGTTAGCCAATCAAAAAGGAATTTAAAGATGGCCATTAAAGCCGAAGTTTTTGGAAAATTAGCGGATGACCGTGAGGTCAATGTCTTTACCCTCACTAACAAGTCAGGCGTTGAAGCGCGCATTCTTAATTATGGCGGTATTGTCCTCTCTCTCAAGGTTCCTGACCGGATGGGGGTGATGGGGGATGTGGTTCTTGGATTCGACAACCTTGATGACTATCTCACCAAAAGCCCCTACTTCGGCTGTTTGATTGGCCGGTATGGGAACCGGATTGCCGATGGCAAATTTTCACTTAATGGCAAGATCTACACCCTGGCTGCCAATAATGCGCCGAATTCGCTCCATGGCGGCCTCAAGGGGTTCGACAAGGTGGTCTGGGGGGCAACCACGAAAATGACGGCTAATGGGCCGGCACTTACCCTTAACTATGTCAGCAAGGATGGCGAGGAAGGGTTCCCGGGAACGTTGTCCGTCACCGCCGTTTATACTCTCACTGAGGAGAACGCATTGGTCTTGGAGTATACGGCCGAGACTGATCAGGACACGGTCGTGAACCTTACGCATCATTCGTATTTCAATTTGGCCTGTAAGGGTGATGTTTTGGATCATGTGGTAACCCTTCATTCTGATGTCTTCACTCCAGTCAACCAAGCCCTGATCCCGACCGGGGAATTGCGCCTGGTTGCAGGAACTCCTTTCGATTTCAGAAAGCCTGAAACAATAGGTGCCCGGATCAACAGTAATGATCAGCAGATCAAATACGGTGGCGGCTATGATCATAATTGGATTTTGAATAAGCCTGCGGGAAAGCTGGGGCTGGCCGCAACGGTGGTAGAACCGGTGTCAGGCAGGGTTATGGAAGTGCTGACGACCGAGCCGGCCACTCAGTTCTACACAGGCAATTTTCTGGATGGATCTCTTGTGGGGAAAGGTGGCTGGGTATATAGGCCCCGCAATGGCCTTTGCTTTGAGCCTCAGCACTACCCTGATTCCCCCAATCAGCCAGCATTCCCGAGCACTGTTCTAAAGCCCGGCCAGACATTTTCAAACATCATCATTTACCGGTTTTCAGTGAAGAAATAGATTCATTATGCGGAAAACCTGCTATGGTATCGGGCTTTTTGGGAGAACAATATGGGATTAAGCATTGGTATAGTCGGGCTTCCGAATGTCGGTAAGTCCACGATTTTCAACGCGCTGACTCGGGCACAAAATGCCGAAAGCGCAAATTATCCGTTTTGCACCATTGAACCGAACAAGGCGGTGGTGCCGGTGCCCGATCCGCGGCTGGCGGTGCTTGCCAAAATCTGTCATCCAAAGAAAATTATCTATGCCACGGTAGATTTTGTTGATATCGCCGGCCTGGTCAAGGGCGCCAGTCAAGGAGAGGGGTTGGGGAATAAGTTCCTCATGAATATTCGTGAGACGGATGCCCTGCTTCATGTGGTCCGCTGCTTCAATGACGAAAATATTGTGCATGTTGACGGCGCCGTGGATCCTTCCCGCGACATTGGTGTCATTGAGACGGAACTGATTCTGGCCGATTATCAGGCTGTCGAAAACCGTGTAGCCAGGCTGGGTAAACAGGTTCGGGGCGATAAGAGCGTTCAGGCCTCATTGGATATTTCCAAGCTGTTATTGGAACATCTCGGTGCCGGTAAAATGGCTGTTGAGTTTGAGGATCATAAAACCGATGCGGCCGTTCTGATGTTTAAAGAATGTCCGCTCCTGACGGATAAGAAGATGATTTACTGTTGCAACGTCGATGAGGCGGGGCTGCAGGAGGATAATGATTTTGTGCGGTATGCGCGTGACCACGCCGCGAAGCGGGGCTGTGAGGCTGTCAAGATTTGCGCCAAGATGGAAGAGGATCTTAACGGGATGAGTGAGGAGGAGCGGGTCGAGTTCCTGAAGGAATATAAGGTCGTTGAAAGTGGCCTCGATCAGATTGTCCACACCGGCTATCATGCATTGGGGTTGGTCAGTTTTCTGACGGCTGGCCCGGATGAAGTTCGCGCCTGGACCATTCACCGGGGCTGGAAGGCGCCACAGGCGGCTGGCGTCATTCATACGGACTTTGAGCGGGGCTTTATCCGGGCTCAGGTGATTGCCTATAAGGATTTCATCGAACATGGCGGGGAAGCCGCCTGCCGGGCCAAAGGCCTGCTGCGGGTCGAGGGCAAGGAATACGAAGTACAAGATGGTGATGTGATCGAATTCTTGTTCAATGTCTAACCACGAACTATGCAGCCGAGCAGGCCAATACCCCTCACCTCAATCCTCTCCTCAAAGGGGAGAGGAAGCAGAGCGGGTCACGGCTTCCCTCTCCCCTTGAAGGAGAGGGCTAGGGTGAGGGGCTTTTCCCCTTTTCTCCTTCTCCTGCTTCTTCCCCTCCTTTCACACGCCGGTTGGGTGGAGGATCGTGATGGGCGAACCGTTCTTCACGTTAAACTGTTCGATCTGCCTGATCCCGCCAGTTCCGATGCTGCCAGTCGGGCCGGGGTGGCTGCGGTAGACGCCTTTAAACAGGATTTCCCCAGCCTCTTCGCTGCCAAATACCGCGATCGCTATCAGGCCAACCCCGCCAAATATGGCCGCCATAACTGGGATCAGGTGAGCGTTGAACTGGAACGTTTCACCGGGATCAATGTCAAAGGGGTCGAGGTCGACCTGCTCGCCATCGCCGGAGGTCTGGCACCTGACGTCCTGTATGTTAATTTCCGTAAATCGGAAACCTATATCCAGAACCGTTTCCTGTATCCCCTGGATCGTCCCGAAGATGGCTATCTCTCCGCCATGGACAAGGAGGCGCAGGACTTCCGAATTAACTCCAAACTATGGCCGGTGATCCGCCGCCCCGGTCCCGGGGGAACTCATGTCTGGGCCTTGCCCTATGGTGGCGCCATGGGGAACGTGCTCATGTTTCGCAAGGATCTGTTCGATGCCAAACGGCTTCCGTATCCGACGGTCAACTGGAACATGGATGACATTATGGAGGCGGCGAAAAAGCTGACCGATCCTGAGGCTGGCACCTATGGGTTCTTTCTGGTGCGGGGCAAGCATGAAGCCCACTACTGGCTGCCCATGCTGTGGTCCTTTGGTGGTGAAGCAGTGGTCTTGGATGAAGCCACCAGCCAATGGAAATGCGCTTTCGATTCCATTGAGGCGGCGGAAGCCCTGGATTTTTATCTCCGGTTAAGTGCCGAAAAATGGGTGGATGCCAAGGGTGTGATACGCCGGGGCTATTCCTGTAAGGATTCCGGCGATTTTACGGCCCGTCAGGAACGGGGGCAGATCGGGATGTGGTTTGCTTATATTGATGAGAAATTGATGGCCACCATCAATCCGGATGTAACAGGAATGGTTCCGATTCCTGCGGGGCCGACTGGCGTCCGGGGTACGGAATTGAACAGCATGATGATGGGGTTGTTTTCCGGCATCAAGGATCCGTCCGTGCGGGACGCCGCCTGGGAATATATGCGTTTCTTTGACGGGCGGGCGGCGATGGCCATCAAAACGCGTGTGTTGGTGGAAAGCGGCCTGGGGCGATTCATTAATCCGAAATACTTGAAGTTATTTGGTTATCCGGAGATCGAGCGGCTGTCTCCGCCGGGGTGGGCCAAAACTTTCGATATCGCCATGGAGACCGGAAAGCCCGAGCCCTATGGCGGTAATAGCAATCTGGCCTATGAAATGATGACCCTGCCGCTTCAATACGCCGAGACCCTGGCGCTCAGGGATAAACTGCCGCCGGAACATTCCCGCAGGATTGAAGTCTTGCAAGGCATTTTGCACAAGGGGGTGATCCGGGCGAATGACCTGATGATGGGTATTGTCACGCCGCGTGAGCGCCTGATCCGCCGGAGTGTTGCCGCCGTGATGATGGTGCTGATGGTGGGAGTCTTTGCCTATGGATTTTTCAGCGTAGTGCGTGTGTTTTCCACAGGAAAAACCTTGCCTGCACCTCTTCCTCGACATAGACGGACACAAGCAGAGTTTGAACAGAAGGCGCAAAGATCGCAAAGGTGGCTACTGCGAGAACGCAGTAGCCATACAAAATATTTTGGGATTCAAAACCATGGTCTTCCGCGAAGCGTATCCATTACCCCTTTGCGGCCTTTGCGACTTCTGTTCAAATTCTTTTCAGCGCCCAATCATGATCAAAACGTGACTGCTTCATGCCCTAAGGGACGAATTGGGACAGGGGTTTCCCGGCGGCGCAGGAATGGCCTTTGGATGGGGCTTCTGCTTTTTCCAGCCCTCCTGACACTGATTCTTTGGCATTATGTGCCACTGGGGTGGGGGTCACTCATGGCCTTTCAAGACTATCGCCTGGTGGGGGATTCAGTATGGGTCGGCCTGGATAATTTCGGGGATGTTCTTTTTGACGGGTTCTGGTGGCAGGCACTTTTTAACTCATTCCGTTATAGCTTTCTGGTGTTGTTGCTGACATTTATTCCCCCCATTCTGCTGGCCATTTTTCTCCAGGAAATTCCCCGTCTGAAAATCGTGTTTCGATTGATTTATTATCTGCCCGCGGTGGTGGCAGGCATTGTCGCGATGTTGCTTTGGAAAGAGTTTTTTGACCCTTCGGAGCATGGAGCGCTCAATGCCGTCGTGCTGCAGATGCCGGCGATCGGGTTTCTGGTCGTAGGAGTGGCGCTGCTAGGCGTTTCTTTGCTTTTTGCCCGCCGACTCTGGCTGAATGACATGCGTTGGGCGGCGGGGATGTTTATCGGGGTGGGCCTGTTGCTGGGCGCGACCGTAAGTCGTCTGGCATTGCCGATTCTTTTTCCCGGTGGCGAGCCGCTCGGGGTGGCATTGGGGCATCTTTCGACTCGGCTGTTTCAGCATACGGCAGAGGCCTATCATTGGCTGGCTGATCCGGATACGGCGATGCTTTCCTGTGTTATCCCCATGATATGGGCGGGGATGGGCCCCGGTTGCCTGATTTACCTGGCGGCCTTGAAAGGGATCCCTGATGATTTATACGAGGCTGCCGATGTGGATGGGGCCACGTTTGTGGATAAGATTCTGTTTGTTGTTTTCCCCATGTTGAAGCCTTTGATCCTGATTAATTTTGTCGGGGCTTTTATCGCCTCATTTTACAGTGCTACCGGGAATATTCTGGTCATGACGGGCGGGGCCGCCAATACCGAGGTCGCTGGCCTCCACATCTGGTACAAGGCCTTTACATTTTTACAATTTGGTCCTGCCACCGCCGCCGCCTGGATGCTCGGGGTAATTCTTATCGGCTTTACCGTGCAACAACTAAAGTTGCTGGCTCGTGTAGAATTCCGCACCACGTCATGAAAACGCAGACCCCCATCCAAATCAATCTACCACCCGCTTCGCTTGAGACACGGAGACACAGAGCCTACTCCGCCAAGGCTACGAATGCCGAAGAATTCAAATGTGGCGTTTATTCCGCCCATGGGAGTACCCATGGCCAGAATAAACGCCACGGTTTTCTGAAGGAGTGCATGGAGGGCCCTTCGACAGGCTCAGGGCACGAGAAGAGTCGTTACACACCTCCTCTGTCTCTTGAATTACTCCAGAAAGGGTTGCGGGAATTTCAGGTCAGGTACTCCGGACCTGCAATTCCCGCAACATTCTCTTTTCTTCTCGGTGTCTCTGTGCCTCAAGCGAAGCGGGTGGTGAATCTTTACGCTTTGATAAGCTGTATTTTTATTGTCGGATTAACAACGGCAAACTTCCTTTTCTGAGATACTCAAGATGCCAATCATATCCTCCATAGGACGCCGACACTGGAAGACCCGACTATTGGTCGGGTTGATGTATTTGCTCTTGCTGGCGGGAGCGGTGTCCATGGTGTATCCCTTTCTGTTGATGCTGGCCGGGTCCTCAAAATCATCCGTCGATGCGGCCGATCAGAATGTTATTCCCGCATTTCTTCGTGATGATGCGGCGCTCTATCAGAAGCATGTAGAGGGGCTATTCAATGAATCGCTTAATCAAATGCGCTGGGTTTACAGCAGTGAGGCCCCCACATTCCAGAAATTGACGTTACCCGTGACGAATGCATCTCCCGCACTCGTTAACGATTGGCGTGAATTTCTTCTGACAGAAGATCTGCCCTCCTTCATGTATGGGCTCGGGTATCTGGCGGCGCCGCAATCGCGCGGGTCCATACCTGCCGGGCTCCGGGCCTTTAAATGCCAGATGGAACAGGTATATACGAATGACATTGCCCGGCTCAATTCGGCCATGGGTACAACTTTCTCCGGTTGGAATGCTTTTTTTGTGCTTCCCAATAACGGGCTTGAGCGGCGCGTTAAAATGGGGAGCCGGCCATTCGATGTCGCCCTCAACGACTTTACCCGGCAGCAGCCGCCGGAGAATCGTGTCTATTACAACGTCGAAGGCTTCTTCAAGGAGGGGTACTTAAAGAACCAATTCACTCGGGATATCGCTTATTATAACCGTGCGCATGGTACGACCTACACTGATTGGGGTCAGATTCATCTGGAGCGTCGACTCCCGGATCCTGATCTCTATTCACAACTGGAGCGGGATGATTGGGAGCGATTCGTCAGGGGCATTCTGAGTCTGGTCTGGATCCGGGCTGATGCCTCGGCGACACCTGATTATCGGGCTTATTTACGGGCCAAATACGGAGAGGTGGCCACGCTGAACCGCAGATATGGGAGCGCATATTCAGGTTTTGACCAGATTCCTTTTTCTGCGCAACCTCCTGCTGAAGGTGTGGCGTTGTCCGATTGGGAGTCCTATTTGCAGGGCTGGCGCGACCCGGCCACAGGCGTCTTTTTTATTCTCCCTGCCGAAGCGCTTTGTCTCGATACCGTTGAGTTCCGGTTCCGGGATTGGTTGCAGGAGAGGGCCGGGTTTAATCCGTTATCTGCGGCATCGCTCCGGGCTATTCTGCCTCCGCAGCAGGAGTTTCACTATCTTGCATTCAAGGCAAAAACGGGCGCACTCAGGATGGAGTTTCTGACTCGAAACTTCCGGACTGTCACTGATTATGTGGTACGGCATGGGCGGGCTGTTTTAAATACGTTCATCTATTGCGGGTTGGCGGTGCTATGCGCGTTGATATTTAATCCGCTGGCGGCCTATGCGTTGAGCCGCTACAAACCGAAGTCCACCTATAAGATCCTTCTGTTTCTAATGATGACCATGGCATTTCCGCCGATGGTGACCCAAATTCCTGTATTCTTAATGCTGCGCGAGTTCCATTTGTTGAACACATTTGCGGCGCTGGTTTTGCCGGGGCTGGTGAATGGTTATACGATTTTCCTTCTGAAGGGCTTCTTTGATTCGTTGCCGAGAGAGCTCTATGAGTGTGCCCAACTGGATGGGGCAGGGGAGTTCCGTCTTTTCTGGCAGATTACGATGTGGTTGAGCACTCCGATCCTGGCTGTAACTGCGCTGGGGGCGTTTACCGCAGCCTATACCAACTTCATGATGGCTTTGCTGTTGTGTCAGGACGAACGCATGTGGACAATCATGCCCTGGCTGTACCAGTTGCAAACATCTAGTGGACAAGGCGTTGTGTTTGCCTCCCTGATCTTTGCGTCCATTCCCACAATGTTCGTCTTTGTCTTTTGCCAAAAGATCATCATGCGCGGGATCGTGGTTCCAGTGGAAAAGTAAAGTAGCGCCGGCGTCTCCGTGTATTGTTCTTGTACAAGCGTGGTGCTGAATGGCATATTTGAAGGCCATTTAGCGATTCAGGGAAGGACGAATTGTGAATAGAATATTAGCCAAGAAACAGTTGTCTGATGATGTGTTTATGATGCGGCTTACCACGCCGCATATTGCGCGTGAACGCTTGCCCGGACAATTTGTTATCCTTCAGCTCGATAACGAGTTTGGCGAGCGAATTCCCCTGACGATTGCCGATGCTGACCCTGTTGAGGGGTCGATTACCATCATTTTCCAGGCGGTAGGCAAGACCACCCATAATCTGGCCGATAAACAGGTGGGTGAATCAGTGCAGAGTGTTTTAGGGCCTTTAGGACAGCCAACACATATTGAGAAATTCGGGACGGTTGTCTGTGTGGGCGGCGGTATCGGTGTGGCTCCCTTGCATCCCATCGTCAAAGGGATGAAGGCGGCGGGGAATAAGATCATCATCATCATTGGTGCCCGAAACCGTAGCCTTATCATTATGGAAGAGGAGATGCGGACGCTGGCGGATGAATTTATTGTTTGTACGGATGATGGTTCGTATGGGCGCAAAGGGTTGGTGACTGAGCCACTGAAGGAAGTATGCGAGCGGGTACCGAAGCCGGATCTGGCCGTGGCGATCGGGCCGCCTATCATGATGAAGTTCTGTGCCGAAACGACCCGCCCGTTTAACGTCCACACCGTGGTCTCTCTCAATACCATCATGATTGATGGAACCGGAATGTGTGGCGGTTGCCGGGTGTCGGTTGGAGGGCAAACAAAATTTACATGTGTTGATGGCCCGGAGTTTGACGGTCATCTGGTGGACTTTACTAACCTGATGCAACGCTTGAAGGCGTATCGAAAGGTGGAGGAACAGGCCCATCATAAATGTCACCTTGAAGCAGAAATTCGTCAGAAGGAGCAGAGCGAGTCATGAGTCATACCTCCCCGGAAGCGTTGGCCGAAGCGGCCTCCAAGGAATTGGATGCGATCAGGAAGCGGACCACGCCGTTGACCCCGCGTGACCGGATAGGCATTTCCGCGCAGGAAATGCCGACACAGGATCCTGCCGTGCGGAGGCGGAATGTTCAGGAAGTAGCAAATGGATATACGCCCGAACAGGCGCAATTGGAATCCATGCGCTGTCTGCAGTGTAAAAATGCTCCCTGTATTCAGGGGTGTCCCGTGCGGATTGATATTCCCGGTTTTCTCAAGGCGGCGGCAAATGCGGATTTCGAGAGTGCCTGTGATATCATCAAGCAGAGCAGTCTGCTGCCATCGGTTTGCGGACGGGTATGCCCTCAGGAAGTCCAATGTCAGGAAAATTGCACGGTTGGCAAGGCGCTGAAGAGTGTGGATAAGGCGGTTTCGATCGGGCGTGTGGAGCGTTTTGTGGCGGATCTTGAGCGTGAGACCGGTCGGGCCAAGCCCCCGGTTATCAAGCCGGAAACCGGCAAAAAAGTGGCGGTGATCGGGACGGGGCCCGCGAGCATTACTGTGGCGGCGGATGTTCGTCGTGAAGGGCATCACGTGGTGATGTTTGAGGCGTTCCATAAGCCCGGCGGCGTTTTGGTGTACGGCATTCCGGAGTTCAGGTTGCCCAAGCGGATTGTTCAGGCGGAGTTTGATTCCTTGACCCGTATGGGCGTGGAACTTCAAACCAACTTTGTCATCGGGCGGACGCGGAAGTTGCGTGCGTTGCTTGATGAGGATGGTTTTGATGCGGTTTTTATCGGGACAGGCGCAGGTTTGCCTAAATTCATGAATATGGAGGGTGAAAACTTTGTTGGGGTGTTTTCTGCCAATGAATATTTGACACGGGCGAACCTGATGAAGGCCTATGACTTTGAGCGGGCCGATACCCCTATTTACCGAACGGGGAAAGTAGCGGTTCTGGGCGGTGGGAACGTCGCCATGGATGCGGCGCGTACCGCCGTGCGTCTGGGGGCCGACGAAGTGCATGTGATCTATCGCAGGACCGAAGTTGAAATGCCCGCGCGTGTTGAGGAGATTGCGCACGCCAAGGAGGAGGGAGTCATCTTCCATCTTCTTGAAAATGCCAAACGGCTGATCGGTGATGCTAACGGTTGCGTCACAGGCATGGAGTGTCTGCGCTATGAATTGGGGGAACCGGATGCGTCCGGCCGCCGCCGGCCCGTGGAAATCAAAGGAAGTGAGTTTGTCCGTGACATTGGAACGGTGATTATAGCCATTGGTAATGACTCCAATCCCTTGATTCCGCGCACCACCGAAGGCCTGCAAACTACCAAGTGGGGCAATATCATTGTGGACGATAATGGCAAGACTTCGCTGGATCGTGTATTTGCGGGGGGCGACATTGTACTGGGTGCTGCCACCGTGATTCTGGCCATGGGGGAGGGGCGTCGTGCCGCTGCCTCTATCAATGAACTGTTAAGGATGTAACGATCATGTCTTCTGAAAAACAGAGTTTTCAGCGATTTCTGAGGAATCAACTGATCTCCGGTCTGTTTGTACTGGTGCCGTTATGGGTGACGTATGTGGTCGTGGTGGCTATCTTTCATGCTATGGCTTCCGTGCTTCAGCCGCTTGTAAGTCTACTGCCGATGCAGGTGCCGCAATGGGTCGAGTTGGTGATTTCCATCCTCGCCTTCGTTCTGTTGGTGCTGCTGGTGGGGATTGTAGCGGGACGTGTGGTGGGGCAGCGTTTCCTGAGTTGGGGCGAGTCTTTCATTCTGAAAATTCCCATTATCAAGGCCATTTATTCAGCAGCCAAGCAGGTGGTGGATGCCGTTTCCGTGCCCAATCGGAAAACGTTCAAGTCGGTGGTGGTCATTGAGTATCCGCGCCCCGGTGTCAAGGTGATCGGCTTTCTATCGGGTGTGACCACGGATGAGACGGGTGAGAAATGGTGCCGTATTTTTATTCCCATGTCGCCCCTCCCTACGTCTGGCTTTTTGCATCTGGTGCCCGCGCGCGAGGTTCGGATGACCGACCTCACCGTGGAAGAGGCTTTTAAGATGCTGATCTCCGGCGGGGTGATCGCCCCTGACAAGTTGGAGACCCGGCCTGTTGACGAGCAACTTTGACGGATATTTCTTAGCCTGAGCGGGTATTCTCTTTCACAAGGAGTAATCATGCAAAATGATCAGGACATACAGCACTACCAGACCTTGGATCGGCAAAGTATCTGGCATCCTTACACGCGATTCTCAGCATTGAAAGCCGGCCCCCTGCCGATCATCACCCATGGCGAGGGCGCTTACCTCTATGATGCAGAAGGGCGGAAATATATGGACGCCATCTCCTCATGGTGGGCCTGTAATCTCGGGCACGGGCATCCGGCGGTCATTGAGGCCATCATCCGTCAGACCCGCGAACTTCAGCACAGTATTCTTGGTAATCTTTCCCATCCCCGCGCCATAGAACTGGCATCGATGATCGTAGGGTTGTTTCCTGATGACCGGCGTGTGATGTTTGCCAGTGATGGGTCCTGTGCGGTGGAGGCGGCGCTCAAGATCGCCCTGCAATATTGGTACAACATGGGCCAGCCCCTTAAGACGAAGTTTATGTCACTCGATTTTGCCTATCACGGCGATACGCTGGGCGCGGTGTCGGTTGGTTATCTGGAAGCTTTCCACAAGCCGTTCAAGAGCGCGTTGTTTCCCGTTCTGCAAGCCCCGTCACCCTGTTGTGGGACCTGTGCCTTTCATGCCCCTGAACAGTCCTGTGTGCGTGAGTGTATCGATACGATACGAACGCTGGTCAAAGAACATGCCCATGAAGTAGCGGCCATGATTGTTGAGCCAATGTGCCAGGGATCGGGCGGTATGAGAATCCACTCGGCTGAGTATTTGAAAGCATTGGCGGACATCTGTAAGAGCGAAGGGGTCCTGTTGATTGCTGACGAAATTGCGGTCGGCATGGGGCGAACGGGCAAAATGTTTGCGTTTGAGCATGCTGGCATTGTGCCGGATATTGTCTGTATGGGAAAAAGTCTTTCGGCCGGTTATCTTCCCATCAGTGCCGCCGTGGTGCGCGACTCGATTTATGAAACGTTCCGTGATCAGCCGGAAGACCACACCTTTTATCATGGTCACACCTTTGCCGGGAATCCCATCGCGGCGGCCGCTGCCGTGGCCACGTTGCGGGTTTATGAATCCGAGGGCATTGTGGCGCAGGCTGCGGCCATGGCGAAGGTTCTGGCCGAAGAACTTGCACTCCTCGCCGATATCCCCGGAGTTCGTAATATTCGCTGCCTGGGCATGATCGGGGTCGTTGAGCTTGAAGACGACCATCAGGGGACCGGCACCCTGCGCGCCATTCAAATTCGGGATCGCCTGCGCGCCAATGGGATTCTGCTGCGCCCCCTGGGACCCGTCATCTACGTCATGCCCCCCCTAATTACCCCTGAACCGGCTCTGCGTTATCTGGTTCAGGCTCTAGGGAAGGTTGTCAGGGAGTCCTGAGCCGATGAACATTTTGATTGTAGAAGACGAACTGGTGTTGAGCGAAGGCTTGAGTGATCCACTTCCGAAATCCGGCTCTGTAAGCGCTTACTTATCCTGGCCAATTTCGGGGGAAAGTAAACGCAATGTAGAGGGGCGTAAGAGCGTGCATTGAATTGGGGTGCTTTGAGGGCAGAACCGTATTGGTTTGCTGGCCGTTAAGTTGCAAGAATTTACAGCGTTGTGACCCAATTCAGGCCATATCGATCAAACGGCATGCATGTTGATGGCGATCAATTCTGGTATTGCCTTGGAATTGGACTGTGACTATGGTTTCTCTAGGAAATGTAATCGCTTACAGATATAACGTTCGGCAAGACAAACAAATTGAATCATTAAAACATTATTAGTATTATTTAAGTTGTCGGGAGGAAGTATGACAGCCACACTAGTAAAAGATAAAGCACACTGCTTAGTTGATCAAATGCCCGAAAACTCCACTTGGGATGATTTGATTCATGAAATCTATGTTCGCGAGGCCATTGAGCAGGGGCTTGCCGACAGCAAAGCCGGGCGCACCTTGGAAGTCAGGGAAGTGCGAGCACAGTACGGACTTCCGAAATGAACGTCCACTGGACGAAAACGGCTCAGGATCATTTGGCCGGAATCAATAATTATATTGCTCAGAATTCTCCGGAATATGCTCGACACATGGTGGACCGCCTGACTCGGCGATCAGAGCAAATCGCAACATTTCCCCAGTCCGGAAGAATCGTTCCTGAATACCGGTTAGAACAAATTCGGGAGGTAATCGAAGGCCCATACCGGATCATCTATCACATCAAAGCCGACCAGATCGATGTCTTGGCCGTAGTTCATGGGGCCAGAAACCTTCTAAACAATCAATAATCGCCGAACCAGTTCTTCGACCGCGACGGCTCGCACGCTCGCCGCAGGTCAAGAGTCACATTGGCCCGAGGAAGAAACGATGAGCAAATCGATAACGACGAGCGTGGCGCGGTTCGCCGGAAAAAACGAAAGCGCTTTCGTTTTTTTGGGGCTGGATCCCACCGTTCTGTATCGCCTCGCCGCGTTGCCTGACGAGAAGTCCGCCGCCCTCACGTCCGCCACTAAGAAGAAACCCACGCGATGAAACCGTAAGATTGTTTTTCAATAGTTGTACTGGCTGCCCCCAATGAACTCGCGCAACAGGGATGTGGCGGGCACCATGGAATCCTGGGACACGGCCTCGATTGGAGCTAACAGATCATGAACCCGCTTGGCGCGGACATAGGCGTCCTGGCGGCGGGGATCTGTCTGGAACAAGGTCATGGCCTGGGGCAGGTATTCCCATAGTCTGGCTTTCAATAGGGGCAATTCGAAGGGGAGGGCGGTATTGACGAGGAAGTCCACCTCGCCGATGAACGGAATGATGTATTTCAGTTCACTGCGCCGGACGTAATGCCAATGTGTCAGGGTGCCCATGGGTTGCAGATTCCTGTGCGCCTTATCCCGGATCATGCGGCGGAGTAGACGGTTATCCGCCCATCGCATAAAGGTACCATCCATGGCGCGCAGCTGACCCAGAGTTTCTACATAAAGTCGGAATTTATGGGAGGCCGGAACGGCTTTTGTCATTCCGCCATAAAGCCCGTGCAGACTGTCCAAGAGGAGGATTTCGTTGTCTTCCAAATGCATTTCCTGGACATTCAGTGTGCTTTTGCCGGTTTTAAAATTGTAAAAGGGCGTCTTGATTGTCCGGCCTGCCAGCAGTTCAGCGAGATGGTGATTGATTAGTGCCAGATTCAGCGCTTGCGGTGTTTCGTAATCGTAGTCACCGAATTCGTCGCGCGGGTGTTTCTCCAGGTCGAAAAAATAGTTATCGATATTGATGGCCTTGAGCTTCTTGCCCACGGTGTTGAGGGCTTCACCAATTTTGATGGTGGTGGTGGTTTTTCCCGACGAAGAGGGGCCTGAGATAATGATTAAGCGTGTGGCGTCGCCCCGGGCAAGGATGGCCTCGCTGGCGAGGTGGATTTCCCCTGAAAAGCGATCTTCAGAGGCGCGAACCAGGGCGGAAAATGACCCTTTCTGGATGTGTTCATTCAAGGCTTCGACGCTTTCACAGCGATGGGCCATATTCCAGAGCAGGACTTCGTAGATCTTCTTGTAGGGAATATTGTCGGTGACCTCGAACGTAAAGGCCCTGGTGGCCCGCCGCATGGCGCGTTGGCTGCGATAGGTGATGTAGTTATGGGCAAGTTTGATTTGATGGTTTTCAATCAGGGTTTTCTCAACAATGTCCTGAATATCCTCGACGGAAGGGAGCATCTCGCCGTGATAAGCCTCTGTCAGAGTATTCTCAACTTGCGCGGCCAGGGATTCCGCAAGAGTACGATCCGGGGTGCCCGTGGAAGTGGTGGCTTTAAAAATGGCATTGGTAATCCGCTCCCTGTCATACGAGACCAGATTACCATTTCGTTTTACGATGGTCGCAATAGTGGCAGGCTGCTGCATGACTTAGATATCTTTGCTTACCTTAGAAACCGTAAACCGGACGCAACTGTCCCACAGTAGGAATGGCATCATAGTATTCGCCTTTTGGTCCGACCCACTTTGCTCCGACTTGACGAAGCGTCACAGGCGTAAACGACCCATTTGAATTCTGGATATTAACGGTTGTGGTCAGGGGTTGAGGCGACTCCACTTGGGCTGGCTGTTGAATGGCGATCGGCTGTTGAACCACCTGGGCTGGCTGCTGCATATAAACGACCTGGGGTTGCTCAACCACGACAGGCATCGCAGATTGCTGCACATAAATAACTTGTGGGTTTTCACGATACACCACAGGCTGCTGGACGTATACAGGACGATCTGCCGAGGAGACCACTGCCGCAAGAACTCCCAGCCCGATTAGCCCAAAAATCAACTCGCCGTGGGAATTGCGATAATATCCGTAATGCCGCCCTCCATCAGAATAACCATGGTAACTGTGCCCACGGTCATAGCCGCGACCATGAGAGTCCCGGTAATCTCTATAAGGCTGGGCCATCGTGGTGGATCCAGCTACTACCAAGGCCACCATCACTCCACATAGTTTCATTATTTTTTTCATTTTATGACTCGTTTCTTCGATTATTAACTCAATCCGATCTCTAAAGGTATAGACGTGTAACCTTTGGAAACATTCAAACTTAAGGGAGGGAACGTTCTGTTTCCATACCTAAATATTAACGCTTATACCGGATCCGGTCAACAATCGGTAGTAGGCCTGTCGTTTTCAAAATCCTCGCCTAAGGACATGGCTTCTTTGTAATAACCCGCATTTGACACCCCGATTTTACCGATGTTTCTTTTGGCGAACCTTGCGTGAGCCGCGTTATTGTGGGGTTCAGTAGGTGTTTATAAATCATGATTGTAATCCTAATCTTAATCAGTGCTGCCCACTACTCAAACACAGCCACATTACCGGAGGTAAACAGAAGTTTGGCATTTGGCGGAGTAGCTCCCAGTCCATCGATGGTGATAGAGTATACCTTGTCTCCTTGGCCGTACCAGTCGGTGTGGGCGTCCCGTACCTCCAGTATGATGCGCAGATAGTTAATCCATAGGTGGGCATCATGTGCGGGCCTGCCGGTCCATGGGGGAGGCGAACGGACTTCCAGTTGTGCCGCGGAACCTGCCTGCACCGTGAAACGGGGACATCCTGTGACATAGGCCTGGATCTGGTGGCGTGCTGCGCCGGGAGCTTCAATCTGGAATGGCCCGCTGGGATCATGTCGCTCAATAAACTGCGCTGCCTGATAAACGGATTCTGAGGGGGAATCCCGCATCTGGTTGAGGACAATAGCCAGCGCAGGGATGAGGATTAATACTAATCCACCCATTCGTGGTCTTCGTGAGCTTCTGTTTAAATTAATCTTTTCAATTCCGATGGTTGCCGCACAGGCCATGAATGGCAGTGCCAGCAGAGCCCCATACATGTCAGGGGTACAGGAGAGAATAAGGGTTCCCATTCCTGCGGCCAATATGGTTCGGAAGGGCGGCGTGAGGAGCCGGCCTGGAGCCGTCGAGATGGCCAGAAGGGCCAAGGGCAGCAGCCAGCCGAAGCGGGTGAGCAGTCGGATGGTGAGTGTGATAGGCTGACCATTTGTTAGAAGCAGGCTGGCGGCGAGTACGAGGAGACCTGCAAGCCATAGTCCCCATCGTCCACGCAGAAGAGCAAGCGCCGGGGAAACGAGCAATAGGACGGGAATGAGCAGTGCGCCTACCACCCCCGCCTTATGGGACATCATTATGAGTCCTGTCATTAAGAGCCAGGCAGGGATGAGCCCGAAATTACCCGTCTTATTATTGTCTGGATATCCGCTTAGGTGGATCGCGCCGTCCCCGGCGCGATTAGATGCCGACAGGGACGCTGACATCCACCTGGAGGATGCGTAGCCAATTTTGAGCATAATCAAAAGATAGACAGGTAGTAAGGCCAGTAAAAGTCCACGTCCTGTAGCCCAGTAATTGTAGCGCATGAAAACGGGCGAGAACATGTAGAGAATGGCCAGCCAGACAGCCGAAGACTCGTTTTTAAACAAATGGTGTCCGAGTGTCCGAGCTCCGAAAAAACCGGTGAGCCCGAAGGCCAGAGAGAGGATATAGAAGCCCCAATCTACCCCGGTATGGCCCAGTATTTGAATGCTGGCGAGCACCAGGGGTTGTGCACTTGAATAGGAGCGAGGGGTGAACCCGAGCAGGGACAGGGGATGGATCAACCACGATATTCGCTGTTCAACGGCTATGTTGCCCGCCAGATCCTGCCATTTATAGGTATCAATCCCGGCGATGTAGGTCAGGGGCAGCACCAACACCGCGAAGATAACGGCGCCAGATAGGAACAGGCGGTTTGATGCGGCATCGCATATTTCCGCAGGGACAGGGCGTTTGAAGCATATGAAAAGGCAACCTATGAGCCCTGCGAGGATGCCATGGGCAATGGAAAGCGAATCAGGAGTGATGGGAATGACCAGTAGGTGAAGGATGATGGGGATGACCACGTTGATGGAAATCATGGCGGGGCCCCAACCGGCCAGAATGATGCCCCAGGAATGCCTCTGGAGGAAAAGACGACTGATCAGCCAGGGTGTAACCACAATGGCCAGAAACAGCGCAACGATATGAAAGGGCATTAACACGTGCACTCAGAGTCCGGAGGTGCTGACTTCCGGAGGAGGGTTTGGCGGCGGGCCTGGTGGAGGCCCCGGGGGG
>JBAWZF010000041.1 GCA_037143175.1 bacterium | reverse complement strand
GCCTTGCGGCACAAGATCCTAAGTCTTGCGTGTCTGCCAATTTCACCACTCGCCCAACCTGTTTACTATCAAATACTTATGTCTGCATTCGGATGTTATTGCTTGATGTGTTTGCGTCAGTTTGCGCCATTATTTCGGCAGAACAAACCTCATTATAATATATCGCAACCACCGTTATTCCAATGACATCTGGGGCAAAGATACCTGAGTGAGATGACACGGTCAAGGGTCACGCACACAGTATTGCGCATGGTGGCGCACAAGCGCATGAATCCTAAATCTAAAAATTCGGCTGATGTATGATTCCCTGATCGGTCTTGAACCAATCCGGACCTTTTGACATTCTCCCACTAACTTATGAGCTATCTTCTTTTTATGGATGAGAGTGGGCATGACCACGGAGTTGTCCCGTACGAGGTCCGTGGCGGGATCGCGCTACATGATTCCGATCTTTGGCAATTTGTCCGGAACATTCAGGCCGCTGAGTTGGCAAACTTTGGAGGATATCTGCACCAATTCGGATCTGAGATCAAAGGCATGAAGTTGCTCAAGAATAGGGTTTTCAAGTGGGCCAATCAAGGATCCCCGCTGGAGGCGGAGGAGCGGCGGCGTTTGGCGTTGGCGTTTCTTAATAAAGGGGCCGCCCAGCAGACGCCGACGAGGCCAGAATTCACAGGCTATGGCCAAGCATGCATCTCCTTTATGAGGGATGTGCTTCGCCTGCTTCGCGAACATCGGGGGACTATTTTTGCAACGGCTATTCCGCGAACAGTGGCCCGCCCGTCTTCACTTGAAACCGAAGAGTATCTGCGGAAGGATCATGTTTTCCTTTTTGAGCGGTATTTCTATTTCCTCGAACGAGAGCAAGAGACCGGGTTGATTGTAATGGATGAGACCGAGCGCGTCGAAGACCGTGCGTTCGTGAGCAAGATGCACAGGTATTTTACCAAGACGCTGACTGGCAAGCAACGAACGTCTAGGATTGTTCCGGTGCCATTTTTCGTTTCTTCGGATATGGCTTATCCCGTACAGGTCGCGGACCTCTGCATTTACGCAATCAACTGGGGATTCAGGTTGCCGTCTGTTGGCATGAATGCTGATGTGAGATCGGAGATCGCCGGGGCGTTTGAGTCTGACATTCAAAGCCTGCAGTTTAGTGGCGATGGTTACAAGAGCGGACAGGTATACCCCATGCACGGGATCGTTTACATTCCCGATCCGTATGAGACGAGACGGGGGAAATAAAAAAGCAGGTAACGCTTTTGGAACCGCCGAAGCAGTCCCTGAGCCGAACCTGCATTAACAATATCTGATATGTGGCGTGAAAATACAAGCAATTTTACTCCCTTTCGGAGGTTGAAAAATAGCGGATCCAAACCAGAACGTGAGTTATGATGGAAATTGACAGACTGTTGGAAGATATACTCGTTGACGCCTATGGTGAGGATGAGCAGTTGTGGGCATTCCGACAGACATTCGAGGACGAGGTGCCGTTACCCGCAGAGGGGTCGGTAATCGGCGAGACCGTGTCGGTCAAGAAGATCGAGTATGACGGTAATACTCAGCGCGGACTCAGGGCAACATGCCAGAAAGCGGACGGCAAGACCTATGAGGTGGCGCTTGCGGATGTCGAGTTTCCCTCCGGATCCAAAGCGGCCCCATATATCATGGCATACCGGCAGTGGCTTGGCGTACCTCAGCCGCGAAAGTCGCGACGAGCCGAATACAGAGAGAAGATCAAGCAGACCAAAGTCGGGGTGGGCGAGATCGATCTCGCCAAACCATTGGACTTGATCGTTCTGGGCATCAAAAAGCAGGACTCTGCCCGTTGCCGATTGCTGGGAAAGGACAAGGAACTGACGTTGCGATCGGCCGATGTGTGGGATGTCGTGTCCGGTGAGATTGTCACGGTTCTGCCGAGGAAGCATTGGAGCTATGCGGGCCATCCGTACCTCTCGGCCGACATCACAGGCACCCGGTTTGATCTTGGAGCCCTGAACCTTCAGCCACTCAAACTTAACGATTTTGGCGTGTGGGATCCTGAGAATCACTACTGGGGCGAGGACGATGCAACTGAACTTGATTGGGAGAAGGCGATCAAGTCCCGTGGTCCACGGCCGGAATATGAGATGGAACAAATCTTGCCCGGAGTGTCTCCTGAAGATTTGGATATTGATACTGATCCCATCACGGAGGCGGTTGAACTTAAGGAGGCAGGCGAATTTGCGGAGGCACACCAAGTGCTGAACACATTGCTCATTGCCGACCTGCGCTGCCTCGACGCCCATGCACACCTGGGAAACTTGGAATTCGACAGTCAACCGGCGACGGCGCTTCGTCACTATGACATCGGCAGGCAAATCGGCGAAATCTCGCTCGGCCCCGACTTTTCCGGTGTTCTTCCCTGGGGGCTAGTCGATAATAGGCCTTACCTTCGGTGCCTGCATGGCTATGGACTTTGTCTCTGGCGCCTGAAGCGTCTTGACGAAGCCGCCATCGTTTTTACCCGAATGCTCTGGCTGAATCCCGCTGACAATCAGGGGGTTCGGTTGCTTCTGCCTGATGTTCGTAAAGGTACGGCATGGAAAGACCGGCCCGACTTGTGAGCAAACCATGAGTGGAAGTCGAAAAATTGATCCGCTTGCCCGCGACATCGAGTTGGCGCTTTGCCCCGGCTGTTACATCCGATAACGCCGCCATTTTCCACAAAAAGTTTGCGCCAGTTTGCGCCACATTTTTCATGCGACAAGTGGCATTTTCTTGCAGCCATGCGCAAAGTGACCGAGTTCCAACCTCAACTGCTACAGCGTGTTGCAGATATGTGCAACAATGAGCAAGAGGATCGGCATCTTCCTAAGTCTTGCGTGTCTGCCAATTTCACCACTCGCCCATGTTAGCGACGGGTTTATTAGCAAAGCAGGGGGGATGTTACAATACGGATTTCGGGGCAAAGGCCGCCGTCATTTGGTCGAGAATGGTTTTTTCCTTATTAGATATGGGGGAGGTGAGGCCTAAAAATCCGCCAGCTGACTCGGCCACTGCGTGCGCTTGAGCCAATAGGGTGTTTTTGAGGTTTTCGGATTCGGCAGGGGTGAGGGTTTCGCAAAGCCCCTCTATATAGTGAATCCACGCCGTGAGCAGTGATTTGGGCGGGCTTTGCTTGAGCCATTCTTCAAGAATCGTGTAATCGATTGAGCCGTGGCTCATTCCGATTTTTGAAGCCCCTGCCAGAATCGCTTTACGTTCACCTTCCTGAATTTCCCCATCCGCCCAGGCCACTTCGACCAGTGGGACCAACGTGAGTGTTGCAAGAAGATCCGGGTGGATGTTCAATTCGACGAGTTTTTTCAAAATGGCTTCATTGCGGATACCTGAAACGGCGGTGAGTGCGGCCTGGGTATGTTCCATGGCCAATAGCTTTTTGCGCTGCTCGATCAAGATGGCATCCTTTTTGGCGAAAAATTCATCTTCAAGTCGTGAGGCTTGCCGCGTTAAGATTTCATCCATAATTTCAATCCTTCCCGTTGGGTTACTGGTGGGACTTTACATAAGGTGTTGGTTGCAGGCAACCCTTTGCTGGTGGCCGTAGAAAGGATTTCCTTGATCCTTCCTCTGTCGTTTTCTATAGTCCCGCAAGTTTGGGCTGGTGAATGCTGGCAATGATTGACTGTAACTTATTGGGAGTGAATAACATGGATTATGGTTTAACTGAAATGCAAGTGATGATTCGGGATCTTTGTCGGCAAGTGGCTCAGGATAAAATCAAACCGATCCGCGAGCATTATGACGAAGTAAATGAATTTCCACATGAAATCGTAAAGGTGTTTGCTGATGCCGATCTTTGTGGCGTCTACATTGGCGAGGAGTACGGCGGCATGGGTGGCGGGATCATGGAGCTCTCGGTGGCCGTTGAGGAGTTGTCCAAGGTTTGCTCCGGAATTGCTCTGGCATTAGCAGCTACAGCACTTGGCACCTTCCCGATCATTCTTTTCGGCACCGACGATCAGAAAAAGAAGTACTTGCCCCGCATCGCATCCGGGAAGTCGCTGGCTGCCTTCGGACTGACTGAGGCCAATGCCGGTTCAGATGCCGGTGGAATCACCACCACCGCAGTGGTGGATGGCGATCATTATGTATTGAATGGTACCAAGCAGTGGATCACCAACGGCGGCGAGGCTGAAATCTACTCGGTTGTGGCGATGACCAATAAGGCCAAAGGCGCACGGGGTGCATCGGCTTTCATCGTGGAGAAGGGGACCCCGGGGTTCACCTTCGGCAAGAAGGAAAACAAGATGGGCATTCGCGCTTCCGCGACCCGCGAACTGGTTTTTCAGGATTGCCGAATTCCCAAGGCGAATCTGTTGGGTAAAGAAGGCATGGGATTCATTGTCGCGATGAAGACCCTCGACAGTTCCCGTCCCGGAGTAGCCGCACAGGCTCTCGGTATTGCGGCTGGTGCGTTGGATGAGGCGGTTGCGTACAGTCGCCAGCGTCGTCAGTTCGGCAAGCCGATCGGCTCCTTCCAGGGAGTTCAGTTCATGCTGGCGGATATGGCCACGCAAGTGGAGGCATCCCGGGCCCTCATTTATTCCGCCGCCCGGTACATTGACAGCGGGGCGAAGGATATCAGCAAGGTTTCGGCCATGTGCAAGCTGTTTGCGTCCGATACCGCAATGAAGGTGACCACGGATGCCGTGCAGATCCTGGGTGGTTATGGCTACATGAAGGAGTATCCCGTTGAGAAGATGATGCGTGATGCGAAGATTACGCAGATCTACGAAGGTACCAATCAGATTCAGCGCGAAGTGATTGCCTTGAACCTGATCAAGGAATCGGCTGCGGCAAAGAAATGAGCGGATTGAGACAGGAAGTCTTTTAAGTTCCGGGCCGATGCGCTGAAAAGCGGGTCGGCCCATTTCATTTATACTCATGAGTTCTTCGGAAAATATTCTCAAGCAGATCCGGATGTTTGTCACCGATGCCGATGGCACGCTGATGGGCCATCGGCCCGAGTTTGACCAATACCGGGCTTTCCGTGAACGAATTGCTGAACTTCGAACGACCTACGGGATGCTTTGGGTGGTTTGCACCGGACGTAGTCTGAGCTGCTACAAGCACATCTTCAGCTCCATGCGCGTATTCGGAATTTCGCCGGACTATGTGATTGTCAATCACGCCTTTATTTTTGAATGTAAAAAATGGGGGTATCTTCCGCATTGGATCTGGAATATCAGAATCCTTTGGTTGCAGTGGAAAGATGAGCAAACCGTGAGGCGGGCTCTACCGAAGATTCGGAGAGCCGTGCTGGCGCAAAATCCTTTTGTCAGGGTGATGGTGTCTAAAGCGCATCGTCTATGTTTTCGGTTTGACGATGAAAGTGCCGCTACGTTTGGGGCTGAAGTGCTCAGAGAGCAGGTCCGGCCTTACAAATATCTTCAAACGTTTCAAACTCCTGGGGAGATCAGTGTACGTGTGATCCCGTTTACCAAAGGTCTGGCTGTAAGGGAGCTTGCCCGGCATCTTGGCATTTTCAATTCTCAGATCCTGGTGGTGGGTGACGGGCATAATGATATCAGTATGATGGAACTGGAGCCACCTTGCCGCACCGCATGTCCGGCCAATGCAGCTCCTGAAGTGATTGAGACCGTTCATCGCACGCATGGACATATCGCCTCTGAAAAAAACCTAAACGGGGTGATGGAGGTATTGAGGGCCTATGAGGCGGGGGAGATAAACGACAAACTCCCGGCAGACTGGGCAGAATCTGATTCCCCGTCCTCGCCTCGGCCACAGTCGCATGGGATACGCGGGGTCATGGGAACCACAATCCTGCTGTCCTTGGTGCTATATACGACTCTGCTGGTCGTGGCGTCTTATATTAAGTTTCCGGGGCGCGGCCTTGTTTTGAAGCCTTATAACATGTTGGTGGAGTGCCTTTACAAGGGCTGCCATTCCTTCGATCGATGAATGAGGGGAACTATGTCTAAAATCGGATTTATTGGAGCTGGAAAAATGGCGGAGGCCATGATCTCTGGTTTGATTGCGAATGGGTTTGCCGGTCCGGGCGAAATTGTAGTGTCGGATATCAGTGGTGAACGCCTGAAGATGGTAAATGATGTCTATGGAGTCAGGGTTACGCTTTCCAATTCCGAAGTTGTGGCGCTTGCGCCAATCTGTGTGTTGGCGGTGAAGCCGCAGCAGCTTGGCGCGGTGTTGGGCGATTTGGCCTCCTTGATCTCCGCCAATCATCTGATGGTGTCAATTGCTGCCGGTAAATCCACGTCTTATTTGGAATCCCTGCTGCCTACCGGACGGGTGGTGCGCGTCATGCCGAACATGGCCTGCCTTGTTGGGGCCGGAATGAACGTGTATACCCGAGGAAGTCGGGCGACTGCTGCTGATGGCGTGATGGTCGCTAACTTGCTGGGTTGCTGTGGTCGGGCGCTGGAAGTGCCTGAGTTACTTTTTGATGCGGTAACGGCCTTGAGCGGATCTGGCCCGGCCTTTTTTGCCTATTTGCTTGAACAGCTGGTGGAAGGGGCGGTTAAGGAGGGCTTGCCAAGGGAGCAGGCGCTGATTCTGGGGGCTCAAACCATGGTGGGAACGGCGCAGTTACTGTTGCAGAAAGAGATGAGCCCCTCAGATCTGGCAACGGCCGTCACCTCCGCCAAAGGCACAACCGCGGCCGGTCGTGAAGTATTGGAAACGCAAGTGATGGCGGGCATTCTTGGCCGGACGATACAGGCTGCCGCCCAGCGAAGTCGTGAGCTTGGAAAAGCTTGATTTGATTATATTTAGGAGGATCCCTCATGGCACGAACTCCCGCACCCACCGCCACTGCAGAGACCATGTCGCGCCAACAACGCGAGATTTCGGTATCTGAGTTCTTTTTAAAGAATCGTCATCTTCTTGGATTTGACAGTCCGCGCAAAGCCTTGCTGACCGCCGTTAAGGAGGCGGTTGATAATTCATTGGATGCCTGCGAAGAAGGGGGCATCCTGCCCGAAATCAGTGTCGAAATCACCCAGTCCGGCGAGAAGCGATTCCGGATGGAGGTGACAGATAATGGGCCGGGCGTCATGCGTCAGCAAGTGCCCCGGATTTTCGCAAAGCTGTTATATGGCTCCAAGTTCCACCGTTTGCGGATGTCGCGTGGGCAGCAGGGAATTGGCATTAGTGCGGCGGGGATGTATGGTCAGTTGACGACCGGGACAGCCACACGGATTTTGTCCAAGCTGCCACGCTCAAAGCAGGCTCATCATATCGAGGTTCAGATCGATACCCGCAAAAACACTCCCACGATTCTCAAGGACAGTGAACTCGAATGGCTGCCCACATTCCCGCGTATCGGGGTCGATGGGAAGCCTGCGGCTCAGGAAACCCATACGCATGGAACCTCCGTGATGATTGAGATGGAGGCGCAATATTTCCGGGGAAAACTTTCGGTGGATGAGTTTCTGAGGCAATGCCTGATCTCAAATCCCCATCTGCAATTGCACTACCGCATCAACCTCCTGAATAGGGAAGGAAAAGAGGCTGAGGCTGGTGAGAAGGCGGGCGTTCCACCGGCGGAAGGCCAATGGATCTCCTGGATGAGGCTGGCTGAAAAGTTACCTACGCCCCCGGTTGAGATCAAGCCGCATCCCCATGGGGTTGAATTAGGCATGTTAATGCAGATGTTGCGCGATACTGAATCGCGCACCCTGCGGAGTGCGTTATCAGACGATTTTTCGCGGGTGAGCAGTGCGACGGCGCTGGATATCTGCACTCGTGCCGGGTTGGATCCAAAGGCTAATCCGCGTCGGATTGCCAACCGGGAGGTAGAGACCCTGTTCAAGGCGGTGAATGACACCAAGTTGATGCGGCCCCCGACCGATTGCCTGTCGCCGATTGGTGAGGAGTTGATCAAGGGTGGGCTGGCCAAGGAAATCCAAGCTGAATTTATAACGGCAGTCACGCGTGATCCCACAGTTTATCGTGGGAATCCCTTTCAGGTGGAAGTGGGGATGGCCTTTGCCAAGGCGGGCGAGAATGAAGGGCTGAGTGCAGATGATCCCGTGCGCTTGCTTCGGTTTGCAAATCGGGTGCCTCTGCTCTATATGGGGGGTGCCTGCGCCATTACCAAGGCGATCACGGGCGTGAACTGGAAGAATTACGGACTGGCTCAGCCGCGCGGCTCACTTCCCGTCGGTCCAGCGGTGATCATGGTTCATATTGCCAGTGTGTGGGTGCCGTTTACGAGTGAGAGCAAGGAAGCCATTGCTCATTACCCTGAGATTATCCGCGAGATTACCTTTTGCATGCAGGAATGCGGACGGCGCCTGTCGGTTCATCTCAGTCGGCGCAATCGCGAACATGAGGCGGAGCGGAAACGCTCCTACATTGTGAAATATATTCCGCATCTGGCGCTGGGTCTGAAGGATATTCTTGATCTGCCGGACAAGGATGAGGCGCGTGTGGTGAAAACCCTGCAGACCATGCTGGAACGGTCCCATTTGGAAACCTGACGAGGGAGATGATCATGGCAAAAAAGAAGACCATCAAGAAAACAGCTGGTTCTGGCGAGCCGGCGCTAATGATTTCCCGACAGGGCGTTGCGGATAAAATTCTTTCGGTGGGCCGTGATGTGTACAACGACATCATTAAGAAGATGAAGAAGCCCTCGATGAAGTTTCCCATCCGGTCGCTTGCCAATGTGAAGTATGATCCGAAAGCAGGCTACTTCGAGATCCGCGGGAAGACGGCAACCCGAACCCTCAGCTACAATACCGTCAAGGCTTTTGCCCAAACCATGCGGTTGTTGGCGACGACCAAGAAAGATCTGGTCGACAAGAATGACATCGCCGGAAAACGCGAGATTTATTATAATAGTAAAAGCTGGGGTGAATGCCGGTTTGAGGAACAGCCCGAGAGCGATACGTTGCTGGATGACATGGAGGCTATGCTGGGGGTCAACCGGGAGCAAATCGGTTATATCCCTGAGGAGCGTGGCGGTGACGTAACGGGTCCCTTGATTGTGCTTGATCAGAATCCCGCCACGGGCGAAGTGGTGAAGATCAATTGCAGCAAGTTAGGGTCGGGCGCGTGGAGTATTCCTTCGCGGGTAGAGCATCTGAAGTTCGAGTCCAAGGCCAAATTCATTCTGGTGATTGAGACCTCCTCACTCTTTCAGCGTCTGGTGCATCACCGCTATTATGAGACCGCCAACTGTGTGCTCATTTCCATGAGCGGGGTTCCCACCCGGGCCTGTCGGCGATTTATCCGGCGGCTCGCCGATGACCAGAAGTTGCCGGTTCTGGTGTTTACCGATGGGGATCCCTATGGGTATTGCAATATTTATCGGACCTTAAAGGTGGGTTCCGGGCAGGCTGCCCACATCAATAAATTCTTCTGTGTACCCCAGGCGCATTATTTGGGGGTAACCCCGCAGGACATTCTGGATTTCGGTTTGCAGGATGCCACGCATCCGCTGGAAGAAGTGGATATCAAGCGGGCGAAGGACGCCCTGAAAAACGACCCCTTTATCCGCCACCACAAAGAGTGGCAGGATACGCTCAACCAGATGCTCAAGATGGGGGTACGTGTTGAGCAGCAGGCCTTTGCCAAGCACGGCTTGAATTACGTACTTGAAACCTATCTGCCCGAGAAGTTGAAGCGGGGCAAATTCCTGCCGTAAGACCAGGGTTTTACGCATCCTGTAGGACTTTGAGGGCGAACCTTGCGTGAGCTGCGTCATTGTGGGGCCCAGTAGGCGTTCATGAATTGTGATCCTGCTATTAGGCGAGAATTTAGGTCGTTTTGCCCAACTTGACGTAAAGTGTCAAGCCAAGCTATAATAATATTTAAATGATTCTTCAAAACATTGTCGCCCTCAAAGGGCTTATCGTTGCGGCCTATGGGCGCCAGTATGAAGTCCGGATTGAGGGCGGAGTTGCTGGGAGCAACCTGCTCATGTGTTACCCGCGTGGCAAAAAAAGCATTTATGCCTGCGGTGACGAAGTTGAGGTGGAAGCCTCTGGAGCCACTCAGGGTGTCATCAATGTGCTTCTGCCGCGGCGTAGTTTGCTTTATCGTGCGGATGCTTTTAAGGAGAAGCTGATTGCTGCCAATGTCACGCAGGTGGTGATTGTTGCGGCAACGGAGCCGGGGTTCAGCGATGAATTGCTCATGCGGTGCCTTTGTGCGGTCGAGTCTCAGAATATTTCCGGGCTAATCGTTCTTAATAAGTGTGACCTTGTAACCCATCTTCAACGTGGACGTGACTTGCTGGCTCCGTTTGCAAAATTGGGGCATCCCGTGCTCGAATTGAGTGCGCAAGCCGGCAATCTGGATATGCTGCGTCAGCACTTGTCGGGACAGGTTTCATTGCTGGTAGGCCAATCTGGTATGGGGAAAACGACCCTGATCAATGCGCTGGTGCCAGAGGCGGCCGCCAAAACGGGAATCGTGTCGGAAGCGCTTAATAGCGGCAAGCATACCACTACCCATGCCCGATGGTATGACCTGCCCGGTGGTGGGGCGCTGATTGATAGCCCTGGCTTGCAGGCCTTTGGTCTCGCTCATTTGTCTCGTGAGCAGATCGAGGACGGCTTTCGTGAATTACGCCCGTTACAAGGTCAGTGCCGATTCCGTGACTGTCAGCATCATCGTGAGCCCAATTGCGCCTTCCGGACTGCCCTTGTGTCCGGCGCAATCGATGTCCGCCGCTTTGAGGTTCTGCAGACACTCCTCGCCGAACATCGGAAAAAGCCGAAGTTCTGAGGGGCACTGAATATAAGATCCTGCCACTCTAACCCACCGCATACTGGGGGAACTTGTATTGAATCAGGCACTTGTCAAGAAAGCCGGAATGAAGGTCAAGGCAGAGGATATCCCTGTGGGAATGCGACTTGGATTCTCGAATTTCACAGGAAAAGCATGGAAATGTGGCGTAAAAGGGCTCTATCTCTACTTGTGACGATGAAGGTCGTCATGGCAAACTGTGCAAAGCGTTGTGAGGTTTTCTTCAGAATTTTCGCCGCCTACAACATGATGCTTCTTGTGATGTAGCTCTAGGTGGCGAGGATCCGAACGGTTCCATGCTGCATGTGTCCATCCACATTTCTTGCAGGCATAACCATCGCGTTGGAGAATTCTTCCGCGCACCGGGTCAGGAATGGTGCGGTCGTGTTCAGGGCTTTGCCGGTCGCGTTCAAGGACGTAGACGCCTACCGGCAGGTCGGGTTGTCCTGTGTTTTTCGTCACAATAGGCCAGCCGAATTCAGTCCGGAGTTCTCTGATGCGGCGAGGCCAGTCGGATTTGTTGCCTGATACGTAGCGGAGTTCCTCTCCCGTTACAGGTTGGCCAACGCTTTCTTCGAAAAAAGCTAATATTCGATCCCGCACGGAAAGATTGCTGCCTCGCAGACTGTTTGCCAAATTCCATCGATGGGCGGCATCCCGGTCTTGTTTTTGAGATAGGAGCACATAGTCAGAGGGGTGCATACCAGCCAGATCAGTCATGTTCTCCGCAGGGTCGAGATCCGTGAGCATATCTTTCACGGTCATGCCACTGGCAATTGCCCAACCAAATTCAACACGGAGTTCGCGCACGCGGCGAGGCCAGTCCTGGATGCCGGATACAACCATGAGTTCATCACCTTTTATCACTGTCACAGGATAAGTTTGAAAATAACGGATAATTCGGTCGCGTGCAGCGTTTTTCCCTTCAGCGGGAATCAGTGAACTTCCAAGATAGCGCAATTGATGGAAAACTGGAATTAGGGCCAGAACTCGTGTCCGCAGGTTGCCCTCCTGCAGTTCATGCTCGAAGTCTGCAATAAGTGTGGCGATTTGCAGCCGAGTTGTTTCAAGTTCCGATGTAGTCATGAAAGAGCCTTATGTTCGCGGTTTAAGAGGAGAAGATAGACAATGTCAGCTATGCGCGCCGCAAGGAGAGGCGGAACCGCATTGCCAATCTGGCGTGCCACTTCAATCTTGGTTCCTGTGAAAATAAAGTCATCTGGAAATGACTGCAATCGGGCCGCCTCCCGGTGTGTAATGGGGCGATTTTGTACTGGGTGGAGGTACCGACCTTTCTCCGGCTTAAAAAACTCGGTTCTGATGGTAACAGAGGGTTTCCCCCACCATAAACGACCGAATAAATCCGTGCCACCTGATGTTTTGCGAATCCAACATTCAGGTGTCAATTTTGGGGCACGCCTTTGGAGGTCGAACCGATTCATTCCCTCCTCGGGAATTGCCTTATATCGGGCAATACTCTTTGGGGTAGGTGTCCGTCCGAAATGCAGGTCCAGGGGAGGCGGAACATTGCGAATTCCAATATCTTCAGGCGGGGGGAGATCGCCAATCGCATCACGCACAGTTCGCCACTTTTGAGTGCCAGGAACATAATCATCTGCACCTGAGCGGAAAAGCGAGGGCTGAATCTGCGTTTTCGATAGATCGTAGTGGGATTTGCGTGGAGGAAAGACCAGATTAGGATCCGCGAATCGGCAGCCAATAATGATTGCACGCTTTCTAACCTGGGGTACTCCGTAATCCGCTGCGCAGAGCATGGCGCTTGCAACCTTGAAACCAAGCGATTTCGCCACGCCAATAATTTCATCGTGTTCAAAAGTTCCCAGCAATTGGGGGACATTTTCCATGACAAAAACAGTCGCCTTGCAACGTCTAACAACCTCAAGATAAGGACGCCAGAGTTCTTTGCGGGGATCCCCTTCGCGATTTTTGTTGAGGAGACTGAATCCCTGGCATGGTGGACCTCCGATAACAACATCGGCTTCCGGGATTTCAACGTCCGTAGATTCAAGAAGGGATACAATATCTCCGCAAACAGCGTGTGGGCCGAAATTGGCGTTGTAAGTGGTGACGGCATCCCGGTTGAAATCGTTAGCCCATACGGGAACAAATGGATGTCCAAGGAGTTTTGAGAAACCGAGCGACATGCCCCCTGCACCTGCAAAAAGGTCAATGGTACGGAAAGTAGTCCGTTTTTTTGACAGGGTGCCTTCTGTACGGGCTACATAAATGCGCTGATCCTCCTTAAGAATCCAGCGTTTCAGCGAGTCATTTTCGATTTTATATTCCAATTTTTTCATTAAGTCGTGTTGATCGTGAGGTGATCAATAAACATGAATCAAATATTAGCCAGACTAGACATAAGATGCAAGGATTCCAGTAATCTTAGCGAGATAGCTAATAGTATGATGCGTTTAGTTTTAGGGCGGCAAAGAACAGTCCCTGAATAGTCGGCGAAACAAGTGCCAAATAGGTCAAAAGGCTCTGGGCACCGCTCCGCAATTCTGCCGCAGTTTTGGGCGCAAAGCTCGGGGCTTGACCGTTTGAGCCGGGAGGCGTTTAATGTAGTTATGAATGAGATGTCCCGTAATCTGACAGATCTTCTTGCGGAATTCTGTCGAGAACATTCCGAAGTTCGACTTGCCTACCTGTTTGGGTCCTATGCCCGTAATAAGGCCCGCCCTGATAGTGATGTGGATATTGGAATTGTGGTTAAGGGGCAGGAGTCGCAGCTTGTAGATCTGCAACTGGCCGACTGGCTATCTGAGGCTGTTAAAAAGCCGGTGGACGTGGTGGTGTTGAATAGGGTGTCTGCCATCCTTCAGCATGAAGCCATTCGCGATGGGGTACGCCTTTTTGAGGCGTCACCGATGGAGCGGCGCTTGTATGAATTGACGGCATTTAAAGATTATGTGGATGCCATGTATTTTCAGGAACAACGAGTCAGGAGATTGGCACATGGTTGATATCGCACTGTTGAATCGGTTGCTGTTGAGTCTTGATAGTTATTATCAGGATTTAGGCTCGGTGCAAGAGATGCGATTGGAGGCGTTTTCAGCAGACATCCGGAGTCAGAGGTTTGTGGAGCGAACGCTTCATATTGCCATTGAATGTTGTCTGGATATCTGTCACCACATCATTTCGGATCAGAAATGGCGTGAACCCTCTTCGTATGCCGATGCGTTTACAGTATTGGCGGAACATGGTGTTCTGCCTGCGGACACTCTGGCGCAATATCGATTGATGGCGCAATTTCGCAACAGGCTTGTGCATTACTACGAAAAGGTTGAGTCGGATCAGGTTTTTGTCATAGCCAAAACGCGGCGTGATGATTTTACTGCATTTGCCGCCGCTGTTCGACTCTGGCTGTCCCGGCCAGAGATATCTGGCTAATGGGGGGTACTTTCAGTCAATTTATGAATAAGGAATTGACTCGACAATGACTGACATGCCGGATTATCCAACCCTCGCGCTCAATCCCCAGGGACATCTTTTCTGGAGTGCTCATGACGGAGAGATGTGGCCGGTAGAGGCGGCGGCCGGGCGTGTTGCCACGGCGTTCTCTTCCAGTGTAACCGCAGGGCTGTTACATTTGGCCTCACGCGAGTCGGAGACTCAAATGCCTGCCTGCCCGGCCTTCTGGCGGAAGTTTTCACGTCTTTTTCTGACCCAGTTTTGCCATAGGCCAGAAATTGAAGGGTTGGATCAAGCCACGCCGCTCCCCTCAGAGGCTGATGTGATGGCGCTGGTTGACCATGCGCCGCCGATGGTAGGTGGGGAATATTTGTCGGGAGATGTGCTTCGCGCTCTTTGGGTTGTTTTGGATGAAGGCACGCGACTTGAGGCTGGTCGCAACGCCAGTGGTGTGGAGGCCTTTTTGAAGGCGCTCAGTCCGATCTGGCGGCTGGTGGGGCGGGTATGCTTTCACTTGGCCGAGAATCCTAAAAATAACGAGTTTCCGTTCGCTTTTTTAGCGACCTATTCCATCGGGGTTTCGGCGGGAGGCCAAATCCAGCACCGACCCCTTGGGCAGGCCCTGCGCGAAAATGCAGGTGAAGGCAAGCACGCCGCGCTTTTGAAACTATTGAGCCCGGTTTATCGTTCCGCTGAGAAAAGTAAGTTTGTGAAGAATCTCGTGGAGAGTGGAAGCCTTTTTAAACCACTAGCCTGGCGACCGGATCAGGCGTTTCAGTTTCTTAAAGAAATTCCGCTTTTTGAGGAGAACGGGGTTGTGGTTCGCATGCCGGATCGCTGGGGTGGCAACCGCCCCGCCAGGCCGATAGTGAGTGTGCTGGTCGGGGAAAAACGAAAGGGCGGATTGGGGCAGGATGCCTTGCTGGATTTCAGTGTGGAAGCGACGCTGGGTGGAGAGCCGTTGACTCCGGAAGAGTGGAAGGCACTCATGGAGGCCTCCAGCGGGTTGGTGTTGATCCGGGGACACTGGGTTGAGGCCGATCCTGAAAAGCTGCGTGATACGTTGGAGCAGTGGAAGAAGGCCGAAAAGGCGGCGTCTGAAGGAGTGTCCTTTGGAGCGGCCTTGCGGATGTTGACGGGAGTTGAGGGCGGGGTTGCGGCCGAAGTCGGTGATGACGTTTCTGAAACCAAGACGTGGCTTGGATTGAAGGCCGGAGCCTGGTTGGACGAGACGCTGGCCGTGCTTCGTGATCCGACGCGCTTGGGCGATGCGAAAATCCCGCACGGGCTCGATCAGGTGTTGCGCCCCTATCAACAGACCGGGGTTGAGTGGTTACGGTTTATGAACACATTGGGCTTGGGCGCCTGCCTGGCCGACGATATGGGCTTGGGCAAAACCATCCAAGTGCTGGGTTTGCTTGCGGCCCGAAAACATGAGAGGGGTGATAAACTGGGGAGGACCAGTCTTTTGGTTGCCCCGGCTTCACTCATGGCGAACTGGCAATCTGAAATCAAACAATTCGCGCCATCGCTTAAGGCTCTTGTTCTGCACCCCTCGGATATGTCCAGCGAAGACTGGCGGCGAGTTCAGGCGGATGTCGCTGCTGCGGTGAAAGGCTGTGATTTAGTATTGACCACCTACGGCTTGGTGGGCCGTTGGGAGGAGTTGCGTCGGCAGGACTGGGATCTGGCGATTCTGGACGAGGCACAAGCCATCAAGAATCCCTCGGCGCGCCAGACCAAGGCGGTAAAAGAACTTCGCGCTACGCATCGGGTGGCGCTTACAGGCACGCCGATAGAAAACCGGTTAGGTGATTTATGGTCCCTTTTTGATTATCTCAATCCCGGACTTCTCGGCTCAGCGAAACGGTTCAGTGACTATATTAAAGCGAGCTCAGGCAGTAGCGAAGGTTTGGGCGCCTTGAGAAATTTGGTGCGCCCCTACATCCTTCGACGGCTCAAAACAGACAAACGGATTATTGCCGACTTGCCGGATAAGACGGAGGTCAAGGCCTATTGCCCGTTATCACGAAAACAGGCGGCGCTGTATGAGCAATCGGTCCGGGAAATGAGAATCAAGCTGGAGGAAGTCGACGGGATTGCCCGACGCGGTTTAGTGCTGGGTTATATCATGCGGTTCAAACAAATTTGCAACCATCCATCGCATTGGCTTCGCGATCAAACCTACGGCCCCGACGAAAGCGGGAAATTTATGCGCCTGCGTGAACTGGCGGCAGAGATTGCTCAGCGTCAAGAGAAGGCCCTGGTGTTTACCCAATTCCAGGAAATGACACAGCCCCTGGCAGCTTGTCTGGCCGAAGTGTTCCGGCGGCCGGGCTTGATTCTCCATGGTGCGGTTCCGGTCATAGATCGGCGCCGGCTGGTGGAGACCTTCCAGACTGAAGATGGCCCCCCATTCTTTGTGCTGACAACCAAGGCGGGTGGGACGGGGCTCAATCTGACGGCGGCTTCGCATGTCATTCATTTTGACCGGTGGTGGAATCCGGCTGTTGAGAATCAGGCGACGGATCGCGCCTTCCGTATTGGGCAGAAGCGGAATGTGCTGGTGCATAAATTTGTTTGCAAGGGAACGTTTGAGGAAAAAATTGACATGATGCTGGAAGAGAAAGCCGCTCTGGCCCGCGACGTGGTTGATGGCGAAGGCGGGGAAGTCCGATTGACGGAAATGAGCAATGACGAACTCATTAAATTTGTCTCGCTGGACATTGATCGGGCTTCTTTGGAATAGTTTATAAGAAAGGATAAAAAAATATGAGTCGATGGGGACGAAAAAGTTATAGCCGTTACGATAGGTATCCGCCTTATGTGCCCGTGGCTGTGCGTAAAGAAAAAGCGGCGAAAGCGGCGGCGAAATTGTTGAAAAAAGGAGATGCCCATCAACCCGTTCAGCTGAATGGAAAAACCATTGCCCGCACTTTTTGGGGCAAAGCGTGGTGTGAAAACCTGGAGTCCTACAGCGACTATGCGAATCGCCTGCCGCGTGGGCGATCCTATGTGCGTAATGGTTCCGTGCTGCATCTCGATATCCGGCGTGGCGAGATCGAAGCCCTGGTAAGTGGAAGTTCCTTGTACAAGATCAAGGTCGGCATCAAGCCGGTGGATAAAAAACAATGGGACAGCCTGCGCAAGGAATGTGCCGGGTCTATTGGTTCTTTGATGGAGCTTCTGTCGGGCAAGTTATCCGAGCGGGTGATGGGGGTGATGACGAGTAAAAATGGCGGACTCTTCCCTGCACCTTCAGAAATTATTCTGGACTGCTCCTGCCCCGATTGGGCTGAAATGTGTAAGCATGTGGCGGCTGTAATGTATGGGGTCGGGGCGCGTTTGGATGAAAAGCCCGAGTTGTTGTTTACGTTACGGCATGTGGACCACAAGGAGTTGATTAGTCAGTCGGGGGCAGTGGAAGCGCTCACGACAGGGACAGGGATGGGTGACGTAGCCGTACTCGATAGCGCCGAAGTGGGCAATGTATTTGGCATCGAAATGGCTGCTGAATCGGAGTCGCAGAGGATTCCCGCGCCGACGACTAAAAAAGCAAGGAAAGTGCCCGTCAGGGCCAAAATTAAAAAAGTAGTTAAGAAAAAAGCGGGTAAACTGAAAGCTAAAGCTGTGAAGGCTAAACGTTAAGCTGAATAGAGGAATTATGACTTTTCGCGATGAAATCAAAGGGCGGATTACCCGCATGCAGGCATTGATTCGTGAACAAGGACTTGATGGGGCCTTTTTCATTTTCCCCATCGATGTCTATTACTTCTGTGGTACGAATCAGAATGCGGCCTTGTGGATGCCAGCTATTGGAGAACCGATGTTGCTGGTGCGGAAGAGTCTTGCGCGAGCCCAGGCGGAGAGTGTCGTAGCCGATGTGCGACCTTTCCCTGCCAGCAAAGATTTTCCGGCTTTGTTCAATGACGCAGTGCGTAAAGTCGGTTTGACCTTCGACGTGGTGCCTGTTCAACAGATGAATTATTATGGCAAGTTACTGCCAGGCTGCGAATTTGTTGATATCACTTCGTTGAATCGAGAGTTGCGTTCGGTCAAATCATCCTTCGAATTGAATCAGTTGCGTATTAGTGGGAGCAAGATTGGCGAAATCTTTAGTCAGGTTCCAAAGTTTCTGAAGGTGGGGATGCGGGAAGTGGATCTGGCGGCCGAGTTTGAATATCGGCTTCGCAAGGCGGGGAATGAAGGGTATATCCGGATGCGGGCCTTCAATCAGGAGCTTTTTCTGGGTCTGGCGGTTTCTGCTGGGGGTGCAGCGCATGGGGCTTTTGATGGTGCAGTTACCGGGCGGGGTCTATCCAGCGCCGCACCCTATGGCTCCTCTATGGATCTGATTAAAGAAAATGAGCCAGTATTTCTGGATTATACCGGTGTTTTTAATGGCTACATCACAGATATGACCCGGGTATTCGTTGTGGGGCGGCTTGATTCCGAATTGCAACGTGCCTTTGAGGTCTCACTTGAAATTCAGACATTTCTGCAAATGGCATTAAAGCCAGGGGCGATTTGTGAAGAGCTCTATTTTCGTGCGGCGGAAATGGCTGAACAGGCCGGGCTGGGTAAGTTCTTTATGGGCATGCCGGGCGAGCAGTCGCGATTTGTCGGGCATGGGGTCGGTCTGGAGTTGGATGAATGGCCCATTCTTGCCAAGGGATTCAAGTCTCCGCTTCAAGCGGGGCAGGTCATTGCTATTGAGCCTAAGTTCGTGATCCCGGGCAAAGGGGTGATTGGTATTGAAAACACCTTTGCCGTCACGGTTGACGGCGGTGAAAAGCTAACTAATATTCCGGACCAGATTATGTATGGCTGAAGATCAATGGACAGCCGCGGGGCCTATGCGGTATATTCAGTCCCCTTATTTTATTTTTGAAAGCGAATGGACTCAATGACGACAACGAAATCGATGCGGTGTTTTGTTTTGGTGTTTTGTGCGGTGGTGTTGGCGATGGGGGGTAACGCCCTGGCGGCAACGCATCCGACCAAGAAAGCTGTGGTAACTACCAGTAAATCCAAGGCGACTGCTTCCAAGGGGCGAACGGCGTTGCCTAACCGGACTGCAGACCCCTATCTCGGCGCGATAGTTGTGGATGCGGCGACAGGGCAAGTGCTGGTTGAGCAAAATGCGGACGCCTCCGGGTTTCCCGCGAGCGTCATCAAACTGATGGATATGATGGTGCTTTTAGACCAAATTGCCGCAGGGCAACTCAGTCTAAGCAATATGGTGACCGTCACGGCGGAATCGTCAAAGATCGGCGGGTCGCAGGTTTATCTGAAAGAGGGTGAGGTTTTCATGTTGGAGGACCTCATGTATGCCCTGATGATCCAGTCGGCTAATGATTCAGCCATGGCTATGGCGTTGAGTGCATCGGGCTCTTCTGCAGGGTTCGTAGAGTTAATGAACAAGAAGGCAGCTGAACTGGGAATGAGTAACACGACCTTTCACTCGGTGCATGGGCTTCCGCCTGCCTCTGGACAAGCGGGTGACTCGTCAACGGCCCGGGATTTGGCCAAGCTGGCCGGGGCCTTGATCTCCCAGCATCCCGAGATCATAAAATATACGTCTACTCAGGTGCGGAATTTCCGGCCCAATGCGCCACAACCCTTTGTGATGCGCAGTCATAATCATCTTTTGCATGAATATCCGGGTTGCGACGGGTTGAAGACGGGATTTATAAACGCCGGCGGGTATTCGATTGTGGCGACGGCCCAGAAAAATGGGCGACGTGTGATTGCCGTTGTGTTGGGTAGCAAAGATCGCAAAGTGCGTGATGCCAAGGCCATTGAATTGCTCTCAAAGGGATTTGCCGCATTACCGCCGCTTCCTCCCCCGCCCCCGCCCGTGGTCGTGCCCGTGGTAACTAATCTTCCTGCCGTAGTGACGACGGGCGAGGAACCTCTTACTGCCTCCGAGACCCCTCACATGGGTTGGCTTAAGATTGCAGGAATCGGTCTTGTGATCGGTTTGGCCGTCTTGGGCATTGGCAGCTTCTTTATGAAGAAGCGTTCCCGGAATGATTTCTAAGTCGCCCCATCATCAGGTCGGGGAAGTGACGGGCACCGAGATCCGTAAAACGGTCGCCTGTTTTCCTGTGGGCTTGAGCGTATAGCGATTGAGCTTGGCGGGGATCAGGCAGGTGCAGCCGCCGGGGACGGTTTCGGTTCCCGATTCGCACATGATTTTGATGTCATCTTTTTCGCTGAAGAGGGCCTGGAAACTGGCGCCGTCGTGTTGGACAAAAAATGGGGCCGTAATATCCAGTTTCTCCAATCGGAAATAGGGGGAGACGACCAATTCGGTGACCAATGCGCCAGACTTCTCGCTGATGGGGCGCGGAATCGTTTTGACGGGGGCCGCATCCGTCCAATGGATGACTTTGAGCGCCTGATCCAAGTGGAGCTCCCGGGGCTTCCCTGCTTTGTCCACCCGGCCCCAGTCATAGACCCGGTAGGTGGTATTGGAGTTTTGTTGGATCTCCAGAATCAGTAAGCCCTCGCAGATGGCATGGACGCGGCCGCCGGGTATGAAGATGGTGTCGCCTGCGGTTGCGGGGACTGATTGGAGCGTTCCTTCCAGCTGGCCAGTTTTGAGGGCGGCAAGGAAAGAGACCTCGGTAATATTGGGTTTGAGTCCGGCAAAAACCTGCCCGCCCTTGGGGGCATCCAGGATATGCCAGGCCTCGGTTTTGGCCTCGCCAATCCCGAGTGCGGCTGAAGCATCGTCAGGGTGAACTTGAATGCTCAGGCGCTCTTTAGCATCAATCAGTTTGACCAGCAGGGGAAAAGAGTCTGATTTGATCCCATGGCCAAGTAATTCCTTGCCGAAGCGGGTAACGAGTTCGGCGAGGGACTGTCCCTTCAGGGGGCCATTAGCGACAAAGCTCATGCCCTCTGGACGGTCAGACAATTCCCATGATTCAGCGTAAACGCCTTCGGGCTGGTCACGGTTGAACCGGGCGGGAATACGACTGCCGCCCCATATGTAGTCTTTGTAGGCCGGTTCTAGAAGAAACGGATAGAGCTCTGGTACATTCATCTTGAGGGATCAGCGGCCCATTTTGCGAATGTTTTCGATACAGGTTTTGGCACTCTCCATCGGGCCGATTTCATAAGCTTCCTGTTCGACGACATACCATTGCACTGCCGTTTCCTTTTCAATCACATCGAAGATGGCTGGCCATTTGACGGAGCCTTCGCCCACGGCGGCTGTCTTGGAAGTAGGGTGGAATTCTTTCACGTGAACCGATTCAAGCCGTTTGGCGTAGCGACGCAGGATGGCGGGAACGTCACAGCCAGCGGCGGTGGCCCACCCGATGTCGAGTTGAACCAGAAAGTCATCCGGGGTGGAGGAGAAGATGCGGTCAAAGAAGATTACTCCCTTTTCCGCTTTAAACTCATCGGTATGGTTATGGTAACCCAGTCGCATGCCGCAGGCTTTGGCACGGACGTGGGCAGCGTTCATGCGATCGATCCACTTTGAAACGTCCTTCATGTCAGCCCAGGGCACGATAAGGCGATCATTGCCGATAGCCTTGTTCATGGCCACCGTCGTTTCAAAAGCGTCGCCTTCCAGGGAGTCAATGCCGGTGTGGGCGCCCGCGCAACGGAGACCGTTGCTATCCAGCATGGCCCGCAATTCCTTGCCCGGCAGGTTGTAATAGCCTGCGAATTCAACGCCTTGGTAGCCCATCGCGGCCACTTTGCTCAATGTTCCTGACACATCTTTCGGGGCTACATCTCGAAGGGAATATAGTTGAATCGCAACAGGTATTTTTTTGCTCATGACGTCAATCTCCTTGTTAGGTGAAGAATTGACGATATATGAAACAATTCGCCGTAAGCAATGACATATTCATAATTCTGACCTTAAACTGTAAGCCGCAGTTCGGTCAGAGATTCAAAGTGGGCGGTGCGGGGGAACATATCGAAAAGTTGGGATGAATGGACCTGATAGCCACCTTCTTTGAGCCAGGCGACATCACGGGCCATGGTGTCGGGCGCGCAGGAGATATAAAGGATTTGGGCTGGTCGCTGGGTGAGAATGTCGCGGATCATCATGCGCCCCATCCCGTTGCGGGGTGGATCCACGATGAGCGTGGTGTGTTCAGGCTGAGCCAGCTGAAGTTTAATCATTCCCTTCTCGGCACTGGCCGTCACCCACTCAATGTTCGAAAGGCCTAAATTCTTGGCGTTGAAGGCGGCTGCCTTGATGCCGGGGCCGTCCACATCCATACCAATGACACGGGGAATGCCCAGGGTAGCGGCTGCTAGAGCAAAGATGCCAACACCGCAATACAGGTCGACTACTGTGTGAGGCGGGGCAGTATTCATGAGCTTTAGCACAGTGTTTACCAGAACATCTGCCAGGCTGGGATTCATTTGGTAGAAACTGTCGCGTGGAACCGAAAGCGGGCCCAGGATCGAGGATTCAACCAGCCATACATCATTTTCATTCGCCTTGTTTCGCCACCAGACAGCACCATCTTTCTGTGTCCAACGGAAGATGATGGTCATGTCGCTGCGCAAGGTGCGTCGGAAAGAGGGGGCATCGTGAAGCTCTTTCAGCAAGGTGTTAATGGGCGCGACCGCTAGCGGGCAGTTGGGTACGTCCAGTACGGTGCAATTGTCGTCCATGAAATAGCCGATGCGTCGGTCTTTGCCATCGATCTGGCCGTGGAGTGACAGTTTGTTCCGGTAGCCCAGTGGGGTGGGGGAGGGAACCGGAGGCAGGAGTACCTCTTCTGTGCAGCCAGCCTGGCGAATGAGGATGGAGCGGAGTTGTTGATGTTTGATCCGGACTTCCTCCTCATAAGAGGCATGCTGGTAGCAGCAACCGGGGCAGAATGACGGAAGAGGTGAACTATGAGATGTTAAACGTGGGATGTGAAAGGCAAGGGGACAGACGGGGGCGATACGGTGTGGAGAGGGGGTGACCACGGAGGTCGCGCGGGCCTCGAGGAAGCCGCCGCGATCCTTGGTGATCTCAATGGTTACGGTTTCGCCGGGAAGGACGCCGGGGATAAAGCAGACTTTCCCGTCAAGTCGGGACACACCGCGTCCGCCCGTGGTGACTTCACTGATTTGGACAGACAAGGTGTCAGGGCTCAATGGGGGATTCCTGCGGTTCGGTGGTCTCGGGCGTCTTATTCTTTTTCGAGCCTGAATAAATGGAAAAGCCAAGGAGGCGGCACTCGATATTGCTGTTGAAAAACTGGATGCTTCGGGAATGGCGCAGGCCAATACCCTTGCCTAGAGCCATGTTTCCAGTGAAAACAAATCCAGTATATCCCTGGCATTGTTTTTTAAAGAAGTCCCCGATCCCGCGATACACAGGCTTGAGGAGTTCTTCTTCGCCCATGCGCTCACCATATTCGGGGTTCAGCACCAGCACGCCGCCGCCCTCGGGGACGGGGGAATCGGCAAAGTCGCAGATCTCAAATTCGATCAACTGCTCCACGCCGGCGGTGCGGGCATTTTGCTGGGCGGCCTCAATGGCGTCGGCGCGAATATCAGAAGCAATAATTTTGCCGGTAAACTTACGCTTGGGGAGAGCGCGGGCTTCAGTTCGAATTTTCTGCCAGGCCTCATCATCGAATCCCTTGATGTGCATGAATCCGAAATTGCTTCTAAGCAGGCCGGGGGCTCGATTTTGGGCGAACAGGGCGGCCTCAATGGCTAGTGTTCCGCTGCCGCACATGGGGTTGAGGAAATTGCCTTCACCGGTCCAGCCGGTGGCGCAGACAATGGCGGCGGCCAATGTTTCCTGCATGGGGGCCAGCATGGGGATTTTGCGATAGCCACGGCGCGAGAGGGGTTCGCCAGAGGTGTCGAGGTAGATTTTAGCATTTCCTTGATTCCAATAAAGGAAGACCACGGTGCCGGTGCGGTCATTGCCTGAATTTGGGCGACGTCCGGTTATTTCGCGAATGCGATCCACAATCGCATCCTTGGTTTTGACATTGGCGAAACGGTCATCACGGATGGCGGGAGTGTTGATGAACGAGGTGACTGTGAAATAGCCATCATCGGGAATGATGTTTTCCCAGGGAATCGTCAGGAGGTGTTGATAGAGATCATCCGGTTGGCGGACTTTGAACCGGCTGAGTTCGAGCAGTACCCGGTTGCCGGTATGCAAGAAGAGGTTCAGGCGCATGGCGTCACTGAAGGTCCCTGTGGTTTCTATTCCGGCCTCCAATTCAGCCAGGATGGGGAACCCCATGGTTGCTAGTTCTGTTTTGGCATAAGGGGGGATCCCTTTGGCGCAAGAGACGAGCAGGGGGAAGGTATCTGATTTGAGATCTGAGATCTGAGATGTGAGATTCATGTTAGATTCATCATTCATAATTTCCTGTGCGTTAGCGCAGGGAGGGTTCGGCGGATTTGTTCAAGATCGTGGATGTTGAGCGTTATGGTGTCTACTTGTTCTTCGTTGCCGAAGCGGGCAAGGATTTCACCCCAGGGCCCGACAATCATGCTGTTACCGTAGCTGGCGATGCCGGTGTGAGGGTTGGTGCCGCATTGGTTGGGGGCAATCATAAAGCATTGGTTTTCAATGGCCCGGGCGCGGACCAGGATTTCCCAGTGGTCCTTGCCGGTACGCTGGGTGAAATTTGAGGGAAGAAAGAAGAGCTGCGCGCCTTTGGCTGAATAATGGCGGAAGAGCTCCGGGAAGCGCAGATCATAACAGATTGCCATGCCGCAGTTCCAGCCTTCGAGTTCAGTCATAATGGGTTCGGTTCCAGCCTGCCAGAGGTCGCTTTCCCGAATGACCGGCCCGGATTCCAGATTAACGTCAAAAAGATGGATTTTACGATAGGACGCAGCGATCTCGCCCCGGCGGTTGAGCAGGACGCTGGTATTGTAAATGCCCGATTCATGATGTTCCACAACGCTGCCGGCTAAAACCCAGGCATTATGGCGATGGGCAATGGCGGCCAGGAAGTTCATCAGCGGTCCTGTCAGGGGGGCGGCGTTGCTGCGATAGTCATCATCACTACCGCGCATCGCAAAGACCTCGGGAAGTGCAATGAGGTCAGTGGCGCCGATGCCTGTAAGGAGTTGCTTGGTGCGGGTCAGGTTAGCCTGAACATCGCGTCCCGCGTCCACTTGCACAAGGGTGATCTTAAGATGGTTTGAGGGATGGCTCATCCTGAATTGCCCCTATCAGGCGGTAAAGGCGATGGCGCCGTAGCCGACGACCCATTCTCCCCGGCTTTCAGGGAAATCATCTCCGCTATTGCGATATCGCAGTAAAGTGGCTTTTTTGCAGCCCTGTTGTTGTGCATAACTCATTGCTGTGACCACGGGGCCGATTCCGCAGAATATCTGGTGGGAAAAATCCCAGTCATGCATGATCCCTTGGATATCCATCCCGATAACTTTCCGAAGGGTGGCTTGATCTGTTTTACGAACCCGTTCGTAAGACGGATCGTGTAGCATATCAGAACTGGCTACTACGAGTATCTTTTTCTTCACTGCTAACTTCTTTAGGGCAGTGGCGAGAGCATCGAGGAGGTCCATATCCCTCGGGCCAATCATGGCCATAACCAGGGAGGCCGCGGGCATCACAGTTTGGATAAAGGGAACTTGGTTCTCAAGCGAGTGTTCCCCCATGTGCGGGCGGTAATCGAATTTGATCCGTGAGTCGGCTTTGACAAGAAGACTCGCGCAATCCTTATCCAGCGGGGTTGCTCCGAGTGGGGTGGAAAATGTATCCCCATCCATGATCGCGACACCCTGATTTTGCTCCCGATGACTGAACCCTAGAATGACCACGGTATCAGGAGCGCCATGGATGAGGTTGTTTTCCTGAATGGCGCGATAGGTGTAGGCTGCTGTGGGGCCAGAATAGACATAGCCTGCGTGCGGAGCGATGACAGCAACAATGGGGTTTTTGACTTCCGGGATGAAGGCATTTTCAAACTGTTCAGCAATGGTCTGTTTAAGTTGCGTCGTTGTTCCGGGAAACCATTTCCCGGCACCCAATGCGGGTCGAGTTAATTGATTTTTCGCATTCATGACCCCTCCTCTTCTCGTATAAACATCTATCTTTCAGATATATTAGCCTAATGGGGTGAGATGACAATAGAAAAGCCAGGGCAGACGCATCTAAATTGCAGGATTTCTGGCCATTTTGGCTCAATCTG